>JARFQM010000017.1 GCA_029287755.1 Desulfofustis sp.
CTGTCTTATCACCACCGGTCCTGGCACTTCCTGTTTAACGTCTCAGGAGACTTGGTTGACAGGGCCGATTAAGTGCCCTCGGACAATAATACCGTTGCCAGCAAAACAACATACAAAGCCAGATACGTAATCAACGCAAAGACAAATCTCTGCCTCGGTGAATATTTCCGGGACCTGCCGGTCACGTAATACACAAAAGCCGAGACAACAAAGAAAATCGCAAGAAGTCTCATAATGTACTGTTTGCCCTATCTCTATCAACTTGTCGTGGCCGCATTCTAAAAACCTTGGAGAACTGAGTCTTCAATCGCCCCGGGCTATGACTGGGTGAGAGATTTAAACATTTGATTTACAGGACGACCAGCTCCTGGTCGGCAAAAGTCAGGTGCTTCAGGCCGTCCTCACCGACCCGGAAGGTGTTTTCCACGCCAACGGCACCAAGGCCGGGGTACACGGCTTTCGGTTCAAAGGCGAACACCATATTCTTTTTCAGCTGGTAATCATTGAATCCGCGCGCAATGAATGGGTATTCGTCAAGTTCGACCCCCGTCCCGTGGCCGATGAATGAAACCTGGGCACCCTTGGCGCCCATGAAATGATCCTGGTAGCCGAGGTCGCAGGCCATCTGCAGGCATTCATCATACAAACCTCCCCAGCTCACACCCGGTTTGGCCACCCGCTTGGCATGTTCCTGGATTTTCAGCATGTCATGATAAGCATTTGTCAGCTGATCAGGCAGCTCTCCGATACTGAACATGCGGGTCTGATCAACGATATAACCATCAAAGATACCGGAAAAATCGACCGTTATCGGTTCGTGGCGTCGGATTTTCTTATAGCTCGCACCCTGAGGGAAAGAAGGATTCAGGCCAACACCGCCAAGCGGTGTATCCGAGTAGGTTGGCACCGCGCTGTCGTTACCTGAAAAGACGTGCGCATAGAAAAGTTCGTTGTTAAAACCGCGCATGCGAACAAACCCCTGGTGCCCGGCCTGACGGGCAGTAAACTCGAGCTCGGCAGCCAACTCCAGGTCAGACATCCCCTCCCTGATGACGTCCCTGGCGCGCTTGCACACCTTGTCGACGATCAGTGCGGCATCCTTGAGAATATTGATCTCGTACTCGGACTTCACTGCACGCACGGTGCGGATTAGCGGCGTGGCATCCTCAACCCGACATGTCCCCATCGCCTTTTCAAACCTGCTCAAGACCGTGAGCGGGACAACATCAAGCTCCATACCGAGTTTTTCCGGCATGGGATAACCGAAGTCGTTCAGCACACCCTCTATGTCACGGGGGCTGGTGAAAGCGATGACCTCTTTCAGTCCCGACTCCATGCGGGCGCGACCATGATCCTTACGCACCAGATAGAGAGGCTCGCCTTGAGGAGGAACATAGAGTGCCCCTTGCTGGATTGATCCGGTGAAGTAAAAAAGATCGGCATTCTGCAGAATCATCACGGCATCAAGGTTGTGGATAGCCATTTCCTTCTGCAGTTTTTTTACGCGCTCACGCAATTCTGTCGCGGGTGTAATACGCATGCTAAGCTCTCCTTGGAACACGTTATGAGCCAAAGGCAAGAAATCATCAAATCTAGCTGAACTTTATGATCAAACGTTTTGATTGGCAGCGCAGAATCAGACATCGAAAGCTGCCCTTGCGGGACGTTCCGGAGGCCCTGCCGGGAGCGGCCTCCATATCAATAAGATACTGATATATATATGTTTTTAATAACATAACGGCAGTTACTTAGCAATTAAAAAGACCGACGGCTTTCACATATTTGTGATCAGATGTTCATTTTGAAATATCACTTTATCACGAATCTCCAGTGGACATAAAAACCATACAGGTCATGATTGTTTTGTGTGCAAAATGCTAAAATCCATCTCTCTAGGCGGGCTTAGCCGTCTCCATCCTGCATTTCCACAAACCTATCCACAGTTAACTGTGGACTGTGCTTATCGCTCAGAAATTTCTGACAAAAAAACCGGCCGGGTAAAAGCCCGGCCGGTTCTTCTGTTTCTCGGTCACTCTACTTCACATCCTGCTGATAACGTTCCTTGTAGTAGGCTTTCATCTCCTCGACACGCTTGGGATCAAAGCCCTTGGTATACCACTCATGTTCTTTGCGGCCATCAATGTATTTGGCAATAATTTCTTCATACACTTCAGGCTTACCTGCCTTTTCACAGGCTTCTTTGGCTTCAGGGAGCAGATGGGTATAGAAATTCTTGGCCATGTCATAGATGCCGTGCCACCAGGCATAGTCGGGTCCGCTCATGGCAGCACCATGGCGGGCACGGCGGCCTTCATGATGCCAGAGTTCCCAGTAGATCCAGTCGATCTTGTCATCGAAGTCGCCCTTGGAAATCACCTCTTTTTCCATCAGGTATTCGCGGATCTCTTTGGCCGGTATGGCAAACTTGTCATTGTAGAGGGCAACGAAGCTGTCGAGCTGCTTGTAGAAGCCTTCGACAAACGGCGACCCATGGCAGGCTGAACAGACGTCCTGCATATCTTCGAGTTTCTGCTCCCACCCTTCTGTGCGCTTGGAAACCGGTGCACGCAGGTTCCAGGCCAGGCGGGTGCCGACATCATGGGTGACAGGCTGGTTCGTCGTCGCACTCATATGGCACGTGGCGCAGGTCGGAGCATCGTAGTAATCCTGCCCGGCAACCCATTTCGGCTTGTCCATATTCAGCTCATCCTCAAAC
>JARFQM010000048.1 GCA_029287755.1 Desulfofustis sp.
TGGTCGGGGCGGCAGGATTCGAACCTGCGACCTCCTGCTCCCAAGGCAGGCGCGCTAACCAGGCTGCGCTACGCCCCGATACTCCGAGATGAGCCGGCCCAGGCATGCGGATCAGGATGCATCAGCCTGCTCGTCCCCGCGGGCTGATGTTCGAACCCGGGCTGTTGGCTCTTCAAGGGACATCATTAGTACCATTCTTGACCGCCATTATCAAGCGAAACAGGGAAGCCGGAAGATTCGCCCCTTTGCTGCCGCACCCGCATGTGCAGGGGAGTTGCAGTGGCGCTCAGTAGAAGTTTCAGCTGATGTGAACTATTGCAATGGTGCCGGCCATTATGCTTCTCATCAGACAAGAGGTCAAAAAAACGAATTTCCCTGATAAGGCCCGAATTGGCATTGCCCGGCCGCGATCATTACTCAGTTCGAAGACAATGCTTGCTTGACTGACAGAAAGGGTATCAAATTCACTTCTCGCATCACCTCACAGCTCAAGGCTCACCTCAACCCGACGGAGACTGCACGATGAATGGCGCTGCACTGTCATTCTGGGCGACGCCGTCATACCCGAAAGTGGTTTCTCCCTTCATGGATCTTTTCGCCTATCCAAATCAGGGTGAGGGGGAGCTGGCGTCATCACCAGCTTGCCGCAGCCATGCGTTTCATGGTGGCGTTTCTTTGTCGCAAGGATAGGCAGTGACCAGCGCCTGGGCAGCAAGTGCCTGACCTGACTGGTGCAACTGGTCGGGGTGGCCCTCGAGGTGTTTGACGATGACTGCGGCAAGCATTCTCGTCGATATGCGCTGCGGTAAACACATCTGCAGGGGGGCGCTGTTTCCTTCTGCCTGAAGCACGGATTCATAGATGTAGTTGAAGGTGACCATGCCATCGATTAGGCCAATGCAGTAGCCCATCCCCAGCGCTTTATCGGTCGAGACGGATTCGATTGACTCGGTTTTGATCAGATTGGTGCAGTCGACAAGCAGATCGTTTCCCGAGCGCTGCACCGCCATTGACGGTGCCGCGTTGAGTGCGGCAATCATTGCGGAGATGATGGTTAGGCGTTTCATGCGTCCCTGTCTGTCTACTAGTGAGAGTGAGTTAATTGTCTGCCTGGCAGATTTACCACTATACTGGTTTGCATTCTTTGGGGCGGAGTCAAATTGGCGAGACGGCAACATGAGCAGGACATCTCTGCGCAGGCCCGGAACAAATAGCTTTCCCGTTCAGCGGGGACATTTCAGGGTTGCTACCACTAAAGATGAATGGTATCAAACGACAGATCTGCTGATCAAATGCCCCTGTTTTTGGGGTAATCGCGGCCAAGGTTCCTGGCCTGCCCAACCGTACCGATGCGAGGTGGATGTATGTATGGCTTTTATAATCGAATCCTGATTGTCGATCTAGCGGCCCGAAGTTTCACTATCGAACCGATTTCTGACATGCTGCTCAGCCAATGCTTCGGGGGCAAGGGTCTGGCAACGCATCTTCTTCTTGAACGAAATCCCCCAGGAGTGGACCCCTTCGCGCCTGAAAACCACCTCATAATAGCCACCGGCCCGTTCTGCGGGGGGCGGCTGTGGGGCGGCAGTCGTTACGGGGTGTATACAAAATCCCCCCTCACCGGCTATTACACAGAGTCATATTCCGGAGGAAAAGTTCCCGAATCAATCGATTCTGCAGGTTTTGACGCAATTATTCTGCACGGGAAATCGGAGAAACCCACGGTCTTATCCATTCATCCCGAAGGGGTTGAATTTTATGATGGAGCTGATTTATGGGGAATGGAAACATTTGAGGCAGAAGAAGAGGCGGTAAAACGATTTGCACTCAACACGCCTGGATTTAGGAAACCAGGTGCAGTTGTCATAGGCCCGGCAGGCGAGAATTTAGTCAAATTCGCCATTATTGCCAATGATAAATGGAGATGTGCGGGCCGAACAGGCGTTGGAGCAGTACTGGGCGCCAAACTTGTAAAAGCCCTCGTTTTTCAGGGTGACAGGGTTCGCGAGTACAATGATCCCGCCGCTGTAGCCGAATATGCGAAAGCTTTTTCCAAAACAAACTTCGACCAACCCGGAGTTAAAGCATATCGCAAGATGGGGACCACGATGATGGTATCCTTGATGAATCATACCGGAGCATTGCCCACCAAATACTGGAGTAAGGGGACATGGGAATATGCAGATCGGATCAGTGGTGAAACCTATCATGAGGAGCATGAGGTAACACCTCATGCCTGTGCCAAATGTTTCATGGCCTGTGGCCGCTTGACCACGATCAGTAAAGGCCGCCACCAGGGGCTCAAACTGGAGGGGCCTGAATACGAAACCATATACTCCTTCGGCAGCCTTTGTCTGATCAAGGAAATGGAAGAAGTTGCCAATCTCAATGATCTATGTGACCGGTTGGGAATTGACACAATTACCGCAGGCAATCTCTGCGCTTTACTAATGGAAGCGAAAGAGCGGGGCAGAATTGAATATGAAATTGAGTATGGTAATGCCGACCACGCCATTGAGCTCATCGAGAAAATTTGCCTGAGATCCGGGATAGGCAATGATCTTGCGGATGGCATCATCGCCGTGTCAAAAAAGTTTGGTATCGAGGACCTTGCCATTCATGTGAAAGGGCTGGAACCGGCCGGCTATGACCCACGTACTCTGAAGGGGATGGGGCTTGCCTTCGCGACATCGCCCCGCGGTGCCTGCCATCTTCGTACGACGTTCTATAAACCCGAACTCGCCGGCCTGATCCCTCCCGACCAGATTGAGAAAAAGGCCGAAATGCTGGTCGATTACGAGGACAGACTGAACATTTTTGATACCTTGACCCTGTGCCGTTTCTACCGGGATCTCTACACCTGGGAAGAATTAGTAGAGATTTTGGAACTTGTCACGGGAGTTAGAAGGACTGAAGAAGAGTTGCATACAATAGCAGCAAAGATCGCGACGATGACCCGGATATTCAATATTCGGGAAGGACTTGAAGCCAAAGACGACAAGCTGCCAGGAAGACTTCACCGGGAGGCCTTGCCCGAAGGCGGATCACTCACCGAAGCAGACCTGGAATACATGCTGCAGGATTATTATGAGTTAAGAGGCTGGGATACTACAGGTGTGCCTGTAAACCCTTAAAACAATTTGTTTTAAAGGCGCGAGCAGGGAGTAACTATTGCGGTTGAGAGAAGAATAGGACAAGATCGGGTACCGGCCGCCGTGGAGAAGGAAATTTCTCCGGGCAGGAACAATCTGGCATCAGCATCTGGTAACGTTGATTTCAGCCAGCGTGCTTCTCTTCAGATGGTTTCACGTTAGTGGTTGATAACCCCAAGACTCTGTCGCCCATCAACTTTCAGCGTTATTGGTTTGTCACTGCAGGAATGGATTATATAATCCGTTTCACTGATAATTTTTAGATCTTTTACCCATCTCCAGTCCAGGAAGTCCCTCTGATTGTTTTCTATAGTGAGGTAATTGATGCCAAGAGATGTGATGTTATGAAAAAAATGTGACCCTTGGGAGGGTTCTGCGTTGATCCGTGGATGAAACGTCTCGATAATGGCCGCCACCTCGCAGATATCACTCCAGCTAACTGGGATTCCGAGCCAGCGGTCTGCTGAACCCCATCTGCCAGGCCCGATCAGGAGGTATTTGTGCCCAGCTTTCTTGAGGACTGCGTTTAAACGGGCAACATCTTGCGCCATTTGAACAGTTTTGGCAGGGTCAAAGGCATCAGGTTTGACGTAGATTACATGCCTTATCGAATTGTTTATGGTATTTCCCAGTGCTTGATGGGAAATGCAAGAATAGATAGAGGTGTCTTGCAGATCGATGTCCACCGTCATCAATTCTTCATGCGCCCCCATGGGACGAATTTGCACAATCGCCAACTGCGGCTTCTGTGTGTTTTCGCTGGCAAGAGTCAGTGAAAATTCAATTTCGACAGGCCCGCCCATCCCTTCCTGTCCAGCAAGGAGAATCTCTTGCAGCACCTCCGCCAGGGGAAGGGATCTGTATTTAAGAACTGAAGCGAAGGTCATGACTGGTGCCCCATGCCTGTTAAACGCTTCTCTTATACGATGCTCCTGAGGGTCATAAAAACTTGCCAGTGCTGAAACAGGATATTCGGCGACCGCCTCAGAAATTTCCCTTTTTACCAGATTTGCAGAATCGTCAATGGATGAATTTTCCAGAGGTGTCTCCCTGGTATTCATCCTCAAAGCGAAAAAATATCGCTGACTGTTCTTGAGCGCGTCGTCTACCGTCGAGAGTTGAGGGAGAACTTCAGGGTGACTGGGCGAGAAACGCAGGCATTTGCCGCCTTCAGTAACCGTTTTGCCAAGGCCGAGGGCAATGATTGCAACGCCGTCTTCCGGTCTCACAATTGAAAAGGGGTAATAATTGTAGGACTGGGCAACGCCGGATAGAGCTGGGTAAAAGAAATCGCCGTATTGCTCGCCGACAATCTGCTGGATGACAACCGCCATTTTTTCCTCCTCAGTCCGATTGCCGATTCGGTGTGAAAATGATTTAGGCTCTCGGTAGTAAGTAGATGCATAAACCTTTTTGATGGCATTGAGAAGATCAGCTAGACGGTAATCAAGGCTTTCGTTGTTGTTGGGCAGCATATAAGTTCTGTAAAGGCCGGCGTAAGCACGAAATTTGGCGTCTTCCAGAAGGCTGGAGCTGCGCACGGCAAGCGGGCCACGAACACGTTGGAGGAAAATTTTCAGCTGTTTGCGGGTTCGGTCTGGGAATTCGGCTCTCAGAAAATGTTCAGCAATCGCTTCGTTATCGAGATTTTCCTTTGTTATCGCATCCAGGTTGTTGTCATGGAGAAAGTCTTCAAAGCACTCAGTTGTAATTATAAGAGTTTGCGGAATGCAGATGTCAACCTCCTCGAATTTCTCCTTCAGGCCGTTCCGCTGATAGAGCCAGGATGAGAAAAACGCAAGCCCCCTGGCCTTACCCCCCAAAGAGCCATCACCGATTTTCATAAAATCCGCATCCACATCAAAATCACCTGATTCAAAGTCCACCAGCACACCCTTCTGCCTCTGCATCCGGTGGTTGCGGATTCTTTCATAGAGGTACTGACGCATTCTGGTAAGATCATTATCGAAATCTTCGGCAGTCACGCTGCGAAGTTCGGTGGCCAACATGGTCTCGGCTCTGGTAAACAGCCATCTTGAAAAGTCATTTCTTATCCAGTGATCATAGAAAATATGGTCCGGCAGGTGGCGCATACCATTTTCAAGGCTAAGCAGATTTGTTGCACGGGCGACCGCCTTTCCGTCTTCATTTAGGAACCCAAATGGGCCGAAACCGAGCTTCTCCAGAAAGAAGGCATGAACCTCCTCATGAAGGGCTGGTGAATTTTTATCGACAAACGCTGCCGGAATGGTCTTGGCTTTTGCTTCATTCTGCTGCTCGGAACTGACCAATAAGAGCGGGATGTCAAATCTCTTTTTATGTATTTTTTTCAACAGGTGAACGCCCGCTTCGCCATCCAGCGTCCCCTCTCGGGGAAAACGAACATCGGAGATAACGCCAAGAACGCAAGGTTCGAAAGACATGAAAAGTTCCAGCGCAGTTTCATAACAATTAGCAAGAAGGATTTTAGGACGGGCTCGCATGGCGAGCATTCGATGTTCCTGATTAAGCCCTTCCTCCATAACCGCCTGCGTCTGGCTAACAAGTTCCTGGTAAAATACAGGCAGCAGTGAGGACAGGTATTCAGGTGAATCCTCGACAAAGATAATTACCCGAATAGCGGCAAGGTCAGTATCTCGTTTGGCGTTAAGCTGGTCTTCAATGCTTTTGATTGCGGCTAACAAGAGTTTTGTGTCCCCGCTCCACATGAACGTGCGGTCGGGGGTGAAATGGGTATCTTTTTCCTCGCAGGAGACCATTTGCCCCGGTGCCCTATGATAAAATCTGACTATGGGAGTGTCGGGGGAGAGTCGCTTGATCTGTTTGTGAACTTCCGGGTAGTGTAAATCAGAAGCCTGGGTCATGATGATTACCAGGTCAAACGTTTTTTCCTCAAGAACTGCAGATGCTTCATCAACCGATGCCACCCAGTTGAGTCGTGGAGGATGGCTAAGATTCAGTCCCCGGTATTCGAGGACAATCGCTTCCGACAAACCTCGGTCTTTCTCCATGACCCATGCATCGTATGGGCTTGAGACGAACAGTATTTCCCTGACTTTCCGACGCATGAGCTCATGGAAGATCTCGAAACGCCGGTTGGCACGATGTGAGAATTGATCAATGATCGGATCCATTGCCATTACAGGTTAGTCGATCATCTGGTTAAGGTGCAGGGTTATCGGCGGTGTTCGCGGCCTCCTTTACAATCAATAATATCATAATCATCTACCTGGTAATTGAAGTTCTTGATTGATGTGCACGCACACCCTGAACTGAAATACACAAGGTTCCCTACCCTTTGATCGCACTGAGGCCGTCGTTAATGATAGTGATTCCCTTCTGGAGTTGTTCATCGGTAATGACCAGTGGCATGAGAAAACGCAGAACATTGCCATGGGCTCCACAGGACAGAACAATTAATCCTTTCTCGTAGCAATAATTAACCAGAGCTTTCGTCTCCGTGGACGCAGGCGTTTTAGTTTGACGGTCTTGCACTAACTCCATGGCTATCATGGGCCCGAGACCGCGCACATCTCCGATGATCTCATATTCTTTCTGGAACGAGAGAAAGGCTTTCTTGAGCTCGTTGCCAAGGCCTTTTGCTCTCTCCAGCAGGCCCTCAGATTCTATAATGTCAAACACAGCCAGGGCCGCTTCGCAGGCGATGGGGTTACCGCCGTAAGTCCCGCCGATCCCTGATGGGTGCACCGCATCCATGATTTCCTTTTTACCAACCACAGCACTAAGCGGCATGCCGGCGGCAAGGCTCTTTGCCGTCGTGGTCAGGTCAGCTTCCACGCCATAATATTCCATGGCAAACATGTGCCCGGTTCGGCCGATGCCCGTCTGGATCTCATCGGCAATCATCAGGACATTGTTCTTTTCACAGATCGCTTTGAGTTTCTGAAAATATTCCTTGGGCGGGGTGATGAACCCACCCTCTCCCTGGATCGGTTCGATAACGATAGCGGCGGTCTGTTCGGCGGCCACATGGTTGATGAAAAAATACTCCAGGTGGTCTGCACAGGCCACTCCGCAGCCGGGATATTCCTTGTTGAAAGGGCAGCGGTAACAGTTCGCAAAAGGCATCCGGTAAACTTCCGGCGCGAACGGGCCGAGGCGATATTTGTAAGGTTTAATCTTGGAAGTCAACGTCATGCCCATCAGTGTTCGGCCGTGAAAACCGTTGTCAAAGGCTATGATCGCAGGCCTCTGGGTATGGTAGCGGGCAATCTTTACGGCATTCTCAACGGCTTCTGCGCCGCTGTTTGCAAACATGGCCGCCTTCGGAGAATCCCCCGGCACCGCTCTGCACAGCTTTTCTGCGAGAATTACGGATGATTCATAGGGGGAGACCATGAAACAGGTATGGGTGAACTTGTCCGCCTGGTCTTTGATCGCCTTGACGACTTTCGGGTGGGAATGTCCCACGTTCATTACCGCGATGCCGCCGGCGAAATCGATAAACTCGTTGCCCTCGACGTCAACAAGAATCGCGCCTTGACCGTGTACGATGTAATTCTGAGTGGCGCTGGAAATTCCTTTGGCGATGAATGTGTTTCTTAGTTCCTGGAGGGAAGCGTTTGTGTGGGAAATAGTCATGTATTCCTCTCTGATGTAAGATTTGTGATACCCTATTGATAAACAGATCCAACACACCGCCTAGCAGTAGAGGGGGCACATTCTCCTGCGACTTTGCCGGCCTTCCGCCGGTTTACCGCTTCTACTCATATTGTTTATAGAGGGCGTGGGTACCCAGGTACTCACCACCCTCTGCAGCGATCTGGTCATATAACCCTTTGGCCAGTTGCAGCCCCCTGGCTTGCAGTCCAATATCGGCGCATGATTCGAGGGCGATATTCATGTCTTTGATAAAATGTTTCACGTAAAATCCCGGGCCGAAATCCCCTTTAATCATCCGCGGAGCGAGATTGCTCAGCGTCCAGCTGCCTGCCGCTCCGGCTTCAATACTCTGAAGCACGGTGGCGGGATCGAGCCCTGCCTTCTCTGCATAGCGCAGGGATTCGCACACGCCCATCATGGTTGATGCAACGGCAATCTGATTAGCCATCTTGCAATGCTGTCCGCTGCCCGCGACGCCCTGATAAACAATATTCTTGCCCATGATCTCAAAAAGCGGCCGGGCCTGCTCGAATGCGTCCTGATCCCCTCCGACCATGATCGACAGGGTGCCCTGCTGTGCCCCGATGTCACCGCCTGAAACGGGCGCGTCAAGCGCCGATATCCCGAGGCCCTTCGCCTGTTTGTATATCTTTTCAGCCAGCTGGGGGCTCGAGGTGGTCATGTCAATGACAAGTGTACCTTTCCTGGCCTTTGCCAGCACCCCGTCCTCAGCCAGGTAGATCTCTTCTACATCCCGTGGAGAACCAACCATGGTGATAATTACATCGGCGGCGCCGGCAACACCGGCCGGAGATGTGTGCCAGGCGCAGCCTTGATCGATCAACTCCTGTGCTTTGGCCTTCGTCCTGGTAAAAACATGGATCTCATACCCACCCTTCAGAAGATTTAAGACCATGCTTTTACCCATCACCCCAATCCCTATAAAACCAACGACTGTTTCACTCGTGTTATTGACCATCACCTGCTGCCCCGCTTAGTTCGTGTTAGGAAATTTTATCATACCCGGTTTTTAGAAAACGCCGTCCGTATAATCTCAGGCTGAACTTTCTCCTGATAATTGCCTCACTGCCCAATCCAGTCAATACAAATCGTCGCAGTAACCGCAAAAAAGGCTTAATCGCCCTGCCAAGCAGGACCGTGACAGAGGTAATCACCCTGCCATGAAGCTCTATAAGCCGCGGTGCAACAGTGTGTGTCTGCTCTACTGTTACCATCCTGCCGCAATGAGAGCATCCCCTTATCATTATGTGGGTTTTTCCATAAGCGGGGTGCTCATTCTTCCTCATTGAGATAAATTACCTTATTAAATTCAAGATATTATCAAATCACAAAGGACGACGAAAAGGGGCAGGGAAAAGACGCTTGACATAGACCTGATGTCTGATATATTAGAGATCAGCGGCTCATCTATTCCCAGACCCAGCTTTTTCGGGACACGGCTCCAGGGGGAACGCATCGGGTAATTTCTCAGGCTTTATCTCTTTCATAAAAACCAAGCAAAGGAGTTTATACTATGTCATCACACGAGCAAAACTTCAAAATTCGAAATTTTATTCACGGCGAATGGGTGGAAGAGAGTGACGTCGAGATGGTACCTCTTTACAACCCCTCCACGGGCGAGCAGATAGGCGAAGTGCCGCTGTCTTCTGAAAAATCTTCAATCGAGTCCATAGACTCGGCCTATTCGGCCTATGATTCCTGGAGAAAATTGCCCCTGTCCAAGCGGATGTCCTACATTTTCGATCTCAGGCAGACGGTCATAGATCAGGAAGAAGATCTGGCCGTTGCCATCGCCGTCGATCAGGCAAAACATATCAGTGAGGCCCGGGGCGAGATCCGGCGGATCATTGAGATAATCGAGACCACCTGCTCGGTTCCCACCCTGCTGCAGGGTGAAAACCTCCAGGGGATCTCGGCCAATATCAACGGCCGGGTGGTCAAGGAGCCCCTGGGCGTGTTTGGGGGGGTGTCCCCTTTTAATTTTCCAGCCCTGGTGTTCGCCTGGTTCGTTCCCTTTGCCATTGCAGTCGGCAACACTTTCATCTATAAACCCTCGACCCAGTCACCGCTCTTCATGCAGAAAATTGGTGATATCTTCAATACCATCGGTCTTCCCCATGGCGTCGTAAATATTATCCATGGGAACCGCACCATTCCAGGCACTTGGTACGAGAATCCCAAGATGAGCGGAGTCTGCCTGGTCGGTTCGACCCCCACTGCAAAAAAGATGGCTGAGGCCTGCGGGCGCGGTGGCAAACGAAGCATGCTGCTCGGCGGGGCGAAAAATATCCTCGTCGCCATGGAAGATCTGCAGCCCGACGTCTTTATAGACAATTTCATCCATTCCTGTTTCGGCTCAGCAGGCCAGCGCTGCCTGGCGGGGTCGATTGTTGCGGCCGTGCCCGAAATCTACGATTCTCTTCTGGAGAGAATGATCGAAGCAGGCAAAGGGATCGTGACCGGCGATGCCCTTGACCCGGATGTCTACATGGGTCCGGTTATCTCTGCTGCAGCGAAAAAGAAGATCGAAGAATACATAGAAATCGGCATCAAGGAAGGATCCAACCTGGTCCTGGACGGCCGTAATCCTGAACTGCCCGAGAAAAATAAGAACGGCTATTTCGTGGCGCCAACCATTTTCGAGGGTGTTACGCCGTGCCGCACCATCGCCAAGGAAGAAATCTTCGGCCCGGTTGTATCCGTGATGAAAATCCGGGATCTCGACGATGTCCTCGACATCATTCGGGCTCAACCTTTTGGCAACGGGGCTTGTATTTTTACCCAGAACCAGTATTACACCGAAAAGTTCATCTCGGAAGCCAATGCCGGTATGGTCGGTGTTAATGTCGGAGTCTGCGCTCCCCATCCTTACCTGCCCTTTGGCGGGATCAAAGACTCCCACCTCGGAACAAATAAAGTCCAGGGCAAAGACGGGATTGACTTTTTTGTCCAGAACAAGATTGCCACCATCCGGGTCGCGCCTCCGACGGGCCATTACAGCAGCGCTGCGGCAGAAGAGGGCGGGGTAGCGAAAGAAAAGGCCGCGGTGCGGAGCTGCGTCGCTTCCTAAGTGCCCGCCAGACACGAGGAGGATTGTGAGCGCATTTAAACGGGGTGAGAATTAGACGGGAGGGGGTTTTCAAAAATTGCCGGGGGACAAAATCTGTTATAGCGGAAATCGCACGGGTGTGGTTTCCTACATTTTCTCCAAGCAAGAAGTCATATGCCTATACCTTGACCCACGGGCTCGAGCACACCTCTCGCGGGCCCGGACACTGAAGGACGAACTGAGGAGAAGACGTGAGTATTGAGCTGATCACCTTCCTTTATTTTGTGACCCTGTTTCTGGGATTGTTCCTCGGCCTGCCTGTTGCACTCGGCCTGGGCGGCACCGCCGTCATCTTCGCCGCGATTTATGAGCCCCGATCCCTGCTGGCTATCCCCAGCGCCTTCTTTTACACGCCCTGGAACCAGGTGCTCGTCACCGTGCCGCTCTTTTTGTTCATGGGCAGCCTGATCCGCTTCTCCGGCATTGCCGAGGCCGCCTACGATGCCGTCTATAAACTCATCGGCCACATCCACGGCGGCCTGGCCATGGGAACAGTGGTGGTGTGCACGATCTTCGCGGCAATCACCGGCATTACCCCACCGGCAACCATTACCATGGGTCAGATCGCCTATCCGTCGATGATGAAATACAAGTATAAAAAGGCGATCGCCATCGGCTCCATCGGCTCCGGGGGGGCGCTTGGAGCGCTTATTCCCCCCAGTGTGCCTTTCATCTTCTATGGGCTGCTGGCCAAAGTTTCGATCGGCGGCCTCTTTCTGGGCGGCGTGCTGCCGGGCCTGATGCTGGCTTTCTTTTACATCACCTACATCGGTATCCGCTGCAAACTGCAACCCCACATCGGCCCGGCCATACCGGACGACGAGCAGTTTTCCGTCGGGGAAAAGATGCGGGCGCTGTTGAACATCTGGCCCTTTCTGGTCTTGATCTTCATGGTGCTTGGCGCCATCTGGGGCGGGATTGCGACGCCGTCGGAAGCCGCCGCCTTCGGCGCTACCGGTGCCCTGCTGATCAATATCATTTACCGCAAACTCACCTGGCAGGTACTGAAGAACGCGCTGGAGACCACCATCAAGCTCAGCGGCATGGGGTTTTGGATCCTGATCGGCGCCAACATCTACCTGAACATCTTCAACTCGCTGGGCTGCCAGGAGCTGGTCACTTCGATGGTTCTCGGCATGCCGGGCGGGGAAACCGGCATCTTACTAATGATGATGTTCATCGTGCTGCTGCTCGGCATGGTCATGGACGACTGGGCCATCATCATGCTCTGCACCCCTCTCTACGTGCCGATCCTTAATGAACTGGGAGTGGACAAGCTGTGGTTCGGCGTGTTGTTCATCGTCAACATCCAGGTCGCCTACCTCACTCCGCCGTTTGGTTTCGTGCTGTTCTGGATCAAGAGTGTGATGCCTCCTGACGTGACCATGGGGGATATCTACCGGTCGGTTGGACCATTTATTCTCCTGCAGTTGCTTGGCCTCGCCCTGATCTTTATATTCCCGCAGATCGGCACCTGGCTGCCAAGCCTGATGAATTGATACGTTCAGGGGGACAAAAGTAATGAAAACGCTTATTGTATGCTCACATTAACCATCGGTTGGAGAGTAATATGAGTTTGTGGCAGAGATACGAAAAGGCGATCGACTTGATTTCGGCATTATTGGGAAGAATCGGCTGGGTTCTGATTCTCTACTGCACTTTAGCCGGGGTGACCGATGTCTTCCTGCGCTATGTCCTGAACTCACCGTCGCTGTGGATTGCCCCGACCGTTCAGGCGGCCCTGGTGCTGATGGCCTGCACCGGCGGCGTTTATGCGCTCAACGCCGACGCCTTCGTAAAGCTTGATTTGTTTTACGCAAACTTTTCACCACGGATGAAAGCGATCTGCGACATTTGCACCAGTTCGCTGACCTTTCTTTTCCTGTCAGTTCTGATCTGGAAAGGCTATCAAGCGGCGAAGATGTCGATTATGCTCAAACAGGTAACGCCGGACGCGATCCCTATTCCGATCTACCCGATCAAAACGCTGATTCCGATCACTGCAGTCATTATCACACTTGTGGTGATAAAAAAATTAGGCAATGATATCAATACATTGATAAATCCGGGTAAGCACCCGCCAAAACCCTGAAATTGAATGTGGAAACGGGATTTTTCCCCGCTTCCAGACCACAGAGAAAGCAGAGGGGCCCAAACGCTGGACACCGTGGCTTTCTCACCAAGAACAAACAGCAATACCAGGAGGTAGAGACTATGAAGAAACTGTCGTATGGATTGGCTGCAGCAGTGCTTGCCTGCAGCATGCTGGTGCAGCCGATGAGCGCGAGCGCCCAAGAAGCCTATGGAAAGCCGGACAAGGTCACCAAATGGGTATTCCAGCCGTGTTTTGATTCATCGGATGCCGGCTGGGCCAATGGCATCGTGCCCTGGATCAAGATGGTCGAGGAAGCTACCGAGGGTACCATAAAGATTGAACTCCAGCCTGCCGGGGCGATTACCAGCGGCTCTGAGGCTTTTGGAGCAACCAGTGCCGGCATGATCGACGTCTATGCCGGTTGGGCCACCGTGTATGGCGGTGACATGCCTGAAGGCATGTTGGCCTTCGGCCTGGCCATGGGAGCCAACAACTGGCGTGATGCCTGGGCGGCCATGTGGGGCGATCCGAAATATCGTATCGGCGATCTGGTGCAGGCCGCGGCCAACGACCGCAATCTGCAGTGGGTGGGCTGGACCGATCAGGGTCCTAACGCCATGTTCACCAATTTCCCGGTTAACAAGATGGAAGACCTGGCCGGCAAGAAGATGCGTGCCGGCGGGCCCCATGCCCTGTTCCATGAGGCTATGGGCGGCGCTCCTGTAGCCATGGGTGCCGGTGACATCTACACCGCCATCAAGCTGGGCACCATCGACGGTACCTACTGGGATACCGGCGGCATCGACGACATGGCCTTTCATGAAGTCATCAAATATGCCATTCAGCCCGGCTGGTGTCCGGCCCAGCACCAGGAGATTTACGTCAATTTGGATAAATGGAAAGCATTGAACCAGTGGCAGCGCGACCGCATCAACGAAGTGTTCATGTCTTCCTACTTCGAAACCAGCCGTATGCATGCTGAAGGCGTCGAGGAAGCCCTGGAAATACTAGAGAAGGCCGGCGGCGAGGTCATCTACATGTCCGAGGACGAGCTCAAGCGCATGCGTGAAAAGGCGATCACCGATATCTGGCCGAAAGTCGCGGAAAAATCCGAACGCAACGCCAAGGGTGTCGAACTGTGGAAACAGTTTCTGATGGACATTGGTGAGCTGTAAACAGCCGTGAACGTTAATTGATTTTTATCGGGCTGTTTCGACTTCGACATTAGGCGGGTCTGTACTTCCTTCAAGGGAAGCGCGGACCCGCCTTTGACTTTCAAGCGACCAAATTCCCTCTCTCCAGAATCACCATCTCTGAGCTGCTAATCGAACAACATGGCTAATCGTCCGCGGGTAAGCGGCACCGGATGATTGTTCAGCCGCTCGAGGTTAACCCCGCCGATTATCAAGGCATAATCCCCGGCATCCTTGATTCCAAAACTGGCAAATTCTGTTTTCAGGCCGATCGATTCCATCAGGCGATACCAGCAGTCAGTGCAGGCAGCTGCATTTTTGCAGCCGAACATGGTGTACAAATCATCCATGATCTGACCGAAGTAGACCGATCCGCGCCTATCTATCGAGTGCTCTCGATTTTCTTCATTAATAGCGAAAAACCCGCCCAGTATCAGGGCCACTGCATGGCCGTGCGGAATTCCGTAATGGCTCGTCAAACTGTAGGAGAGTGCATGTGGAGCCGTCGTCTTGGTAATATTTATTGCCTGGCCCGCATAATGAGCGCCAAGCGCCATTTCCCGCCTTGCCGCCTTGCTGCCTGTGAGCACGGAATTTTCAAGGGAGGCAAGAATGGACTTGATTGCTTTTGAACCAAAGTACCTGCTACGTGTGGTCGAATGAACCGACCAGTATGATTCAACTCCCTGGCATAATGCGTCCATGCCGCTGACCGCACTTTGATAAGGTCCAGTGTTGTAAGTCAATTCGGCATCGACAATCACGAAATCGGGCAGCATATAGCGGTGCGCAACCGAGAACTTCCGGCCGTGAATGTACACCACGGCAAAATGAGTTGCCTCACTGCCTGTTCCTGATGTGGTAGGGATGGCCGCAAGCGGAACGCCCTTGGCGGTGATGCTCGATTTTTCTACAATTGCTGTATAGTCTTCACTGGGCTGGGCCGACAGGATCGTGACCAGCTTACCCATGTCAATGACGCTGCCGCCGCCGGCTGCAACGACGAGATCAGGCCGGAAGGAACGCAGGAGGTTGACGCCTCGACCCACATCCTCCAGCCGCGGATTGACCTCAAACTCACTGAAGCGCTCGATGTCCAGCTGTGCCAGGTGTCGATACAGGGCTGCCTCGGCTCCGCTTGAAGTGAAGGAGTGCTGTCCCGTGACAAGTAGAATTTTCCGTGCATTGAGGCCAGCGGCTATATTCTTGATGGAGCTGATGCTTCCGCTCCCCAGAATTTCTGCTTGCATGCTATCAGTCTCAGCTGGAAGAAGCTCCCTTAACTCAGTTATAGAACTGCGAGGGAGATTCCTGCAACGGATAAAGCGTAAAAAACTACCGGAGAAAATGCTGCGAATAGATAGCTGCCCGGTTATTTATCAACCCCATAGAAGGAGTAGATAAAATCCTTCTGGACTGCAAACGACCAGTGCACGTCCTGGAGGATTCTCCCCGCACCATCCCCGTCACCCTGTTTCAGGCAAGCGATAACTTGTCCGTGTTCTTCACAGTTTCTCAACTCCCACTCGCTAATATAGTTCTGTCGGGGGAAATCATAGAGGCGATGCTTTATGGGCAGGATGAATTTTTTCAGGGGTTCGTTGTCCGAGATCTCCAGATAAACGTTGTGAAACTTCAGATTGGTTGAAAAGAGTTTTGAGAAATCACCTTTTTTGATGTCCGAGATGATCGTCTCGTTCAGTTCTTCCAGCCTGTCGATATGGCGTGGGGTGATTTTGTCGATGCAGTTCGAAACAATAAATGCCTCCACCAGCCCGATGGCGTCGTAGGCATTTTTTACATCTTCGATCTGCAGTTTTTTTACCCGAACGCCTCTTCTTGGAAGAATCTCCACAAACCCTTCGAGCTCCAGGTGAATCAAGGCATCCCTCAGGGGGGTTTTGCTGATACCCAGCTGCTTGGCAATATCTCCTATATGGATGGTTGAACCAGGGACCAGATGCCCCTGGTTCATCTGCCTTCTCAGGTAGGAGTATACCTGTTCGCTTAAAGATGAAAACTCCAGTTTTTCATCCATCTCACTGGTCCTTTTTATTATGATAAAGCCTCGTGCTAGAGAAAGGTCTCGATGGGAGTGTACGGGAGATCGAACGCATCGGCGACGGCTTTATAGGTAATCTTGCCGTTGACCACATTGGCGCCGAGCTTAATCTCCTTGTTTTCCTGCATCGCTTTTTTCCAGCCCTTGTTGGCTATTTCTATTGCGTAGGGCAGGGTTGCATTGGTCAGCGCCCGCGCGGATGTCCGGGCAACCGCGCCAGGCATATTGGCAACGCAGTAATGAATAACCCCATCAACCTCGTAGGTCGGGTCGTCGTGGGTTGTCGGTCTAGAGGTTTCAAAGCAGCCCCCCTGGTCGATGGCAACATCAACGATCACCGAACCCTTCTTCATTTCTTTGAGCATATCCCGGGTGAGCAGCTTGGGCGCTTTGGCCCCCGCAACCAGCACTGCTCCGATAACCACATCGGCCTCTTTCACCAGTTCCCTCAGAACGGTTGGATTGGACATGACCGGAAAGCAGTTTGCCGGCATCACATCGTCAAGATAGGCGAGTCTCTGCAGGTTGGTGTCGAGCACGTACACCTTGGCACCGAGCCCACAAGCCATCTTGGCGGCATTGATCCCGACGACGCCGCCGCCGATTACCACAACGGTGCCGGGGGCAACACCGGTCACCCCGCCTAGCAGGATCCCCCTCCCTCCCTGGGGCATTTCAATATATTTGGCGGCTTCCTGGGCTGCCATGCGACCGGCAACCTCGCTCATCGGCACCAGCAGCGGCAGGGAGCCGTTGTCCTTTTCAATGGTCTCATAGGCAATTGCCACTGACTTGCTCTTGACGAGAGCGTGGGTCTGCTGTTCATCTGCGGCCAGGTGCAGATAGGTGAAGACTATCTGGCCTTCTCTGATCATATCGTATTCGGACGGCTGCGGTTCCTTGACGTGCATGACCATATCCGACTTCTGAAAGATCTCGGCAGGCGTGTCAACGATAGCGGCTCCCGCGGCAATGTATTCTGCATCAGGATATCCGGCACCTTCACCTGCAGCTTTTTCCACGAGCACCTCATGGCCGTTGCTGATCATGGAGATGACCCCGGCAGGTGTCATGCTTACACGCTTTTCTGCGACTTTGATTTCCTTTAATATGCCGACAATCATTATTATGCCTCCTGCTTATTTGAATGTTTTCTCGATAGCGGCACTCACCGCTGAGACTACCGTATCAACCTGATCTTTGGTAATGATGAGACACGGGGCAAAGTTCATGACGTTGTTGAGTCCGTGAAAGCTCGAGTTTGTTCTCCCGGCAATTACCCCCTGGGCGAGGAGGTTGGCCATAAGTGCCGCCATCTGGGCTTCGGTGACCGGCTCCTTGGTGGCCTTGTCCGTGACGAATTCGATACCGGCGAACAGCCCCTGGCCCCTGACATCGCCAACGCTGTCAAAGTGCTCCAGACCCTTTAGTTTCTCCAGCAGGTACTCGCCCACCACCCTGCTGTTCTCGACAAGGTCTTCATCTTCTATGATCCTGGTGCTCTCCAAGGCAGCGGTCATCGGGGCGGTGCAGCCGCCATAGGTACTGATGTCCCTGAAATAGTTGAGCCGTGTTTCGGGGTCCGACGGATCACAGAGAAACAGGTCGTAGATTTTTTGTTTGACCACCGTTGCCGAAAGGGCCTCGTACGAACTGGCCAACCCCTTCGCCATGGTTATGATGTCCGGGTCAACGTCGAAATGCTCATGTCCCCAGAATTTACCGGTCCTGCCGAAGCCGCAGACAACCTCGTCAATGATCAGCCAGACGTCGTATTTGTTGCATATTTCCTGAAGTATCGGAAAATACTCGGGCACCGGTTTCAAAATTCCGCCACCGGCTGTAATAGGCTCCACGATGAGGCCGCCGACGGTCTCCGGTCCCTCCTCGAGAATGATATCTTCAACTTTGCGGGCGCATTCGATATTGCATTCGCCATAGGTCTTGTCGTAGGGACAGCGGTAGCAGCAGCAATGAGGAAACTCCACGAACCCATCCAGGAAGGGCCCATAATCCTCTTTGCGCTGCGCCTGCCCAGTCGAGCTCATCGCGCCAAAGGTGCAGCCGTGATAATCACGATCCCGGTACATAATCTTATATTTGCCCTTGCGCTCCGAGCTGATCCGTGAGGCCTGCCGAACAAGCTTGAAGGCTTTTTCGTTGGCTTCAGATCCGGAATTGGAAAAATAAACTTTGTCATGGCGCGGTAGTTTTTCTAACAGTTTCTGGGCAAACTTGATCGCTGGGATTGTTCCGTAAGCACCTGCGAAATAGGGCATTTTTTTCATCTGGGCGCAGACCGCCTCGGCAATCGAGTCCCGGCCGTAGCCGACCATGACGCTCCACACGCCACCGGAGGTAACGTCGAGGTATTCGTTACCTCTAATGTCCGTGACCATCAGCCCCTTGCCCTCGACAATCACCATTTGCTCCTGCATCTGAAAAAGCTTGTGCGGCTTCAGGTGATGCCAGAGGCAGTTCTTGTCCGCGGCAACCATTTCCTCGGTGTCATATTCCAGCACGTTGTCTGTTTTCATGAGTATCTTCCTCCAATTTGCCACTGTTATAGTGCTATTATTGCCGCCTTCAAGTGATGCCGCTACATGCTTTAGAGATCAGATTACGATGTACAGGCCCTTCACCTTCTCCTCTGCTTACAGTATTCAATCTGATGCCCCCAGGCCGCAGCCTAAACTTTCTGGGCCCGCATATCAGCCGCATCAATGCCCGCAACTTTCACCGGTGCTTTCATGGCGTCACGACGGAAGGGCTCTCCCAGTTCCTGATTGAGCAGAATTTCGATGAAGGTGGTTTTACCTTCTTCCATCTGGGCCTTGACGGCCGTCTTCAGAGCTGCGCTTACCTCCTCCATTGTGGTTGCCTGAACACCATTAACGCCGCAGGCCTTGGCGATGTCGGCGTAGGAAACCTGGGTGTCGAGTTCAGTGCCGACGAAATTGTCGTCAAACCACAAGGTGGTGTTGCGTTTCTCCGCACCCCACTGATAATTGCGAAAGATCACCATGGTGATCGCCGGCCAGTTGTCCCGGCCGCAGGCGGTCATTTCGTTCATTGAAATACCAAAAGCTCCATCTCCGGCGAATCCGACAACCGGGACATCGGGCCGGGCCACTTTAGCGCCGCAGATAGCAGGGAAGCCATAACCACAGGGGCCAAACAGACCGGGAGCCAGATATTTCCTGGTTTTCTCAAAAGTTGGGTAGGCATTGCCAATGGCACAGGCATTACCGATGTCAGATGAGATGATGGCATCTTTGGGCAGAACTTCCATGATAGCACGCCAGGCCATGCGAGACGATATTTTGCCCGGCTCACGATCGCGGGCGCGCTCATTCCAGGTTGTTCCGGGATCATCTTCTTCATGATCCATCGAAGCCAGTTCGGCGACCCAGGCTGACTTGGTCTTGGCGATCAATGCCTTGCGCTCTTCACGGCCAGTATCTCCGGCATTACCGGGCAACTGCTCGAGGATGGAGGCTGCGACTTTTTTGGCGTCGCCGACTATGCCTACCGTTACCGGTTTGGTCAGCCCTATGCGGTCGGGATTGATTTCAACCTGGATAATTTCTGCATTTTCAGGCCAGTAATTTATATGGCCGTAACTCGGTAGCGTGGAGAAAGGATTCAAACGCGTGCCCAGAGCCAGAACCACATCCGCCTTGGCGATCAGATCCATTGCCGCTTTTGAACCGTTGTACCCAAGCGGTCCGGCATAGAGCGGGTGGCTGCCTGGAAAGGCGTCATTGTGCTGATAGCCGCAGCATACCGGAGCATCAAGCTTTTCGGCCAGGGCAATGGTCTCCTTGACCGCATCACCGAGAACAACGCCGGCGCCGTTCAGGATAACAGGGAAAGAGGCACTGGCCAGTACTGCCGCCGCCCGGGCAATTGCTTCCTCGCCGCCTGAAGGCCTCTCGAATTCGACTACTGCCGGGAGCTGGATGTCAATTACCTGGGTCCATATATCACGCGGAACATTGATCTGAGCCGGGGCAGAGGCTCGTTTCGCTTTCATTATAACCCGGTTCAGGACCTCTGCTATCCTCGACGGATCGCGCACTTCTTCCTGATAGGCGACCATATCCTTGAATACAGCCATCTGCTCAACTTCCTGGAACCCGCCCTGGCCTATCGTTTTGTTTGCTGCCTGGGGTGTTACCAGAAGCAAGGGAGTATGGTTCCAATACGCCGTCTTGACAGGGGTTACAAAATTAGTAATTCCTGGTCCGTTCTGGGCGACCATCATGGACATCTTACCTGAAGCCCGGCTGAAGCCATCGGCCATCATCCCGGCGTTGCATTCGTGCGCGCAGTCCCAAAAGGTGATCCCGGCCTGGGGAAACAGATCAGAGATCGGCATCATCGCCGACCCGATAATACCAAAAGCGTTGTCTATACCATGCATTTGCAGAACTTTTATAAATGCCTCTTCGGTGGTCATTTTCATCGCAGCCATTTTCAACCTCCACTGTTTGGATTGTAGTTTGGTTCTTTTGCAGAAGGGAATCGGGTCAGCATCATTCCACCGGATAATTTACCTTCCTAAGGTATCTGATACATCACACATCAGTAGCCTGTCAAGCAAATTCTGCGCAACATTTCTAAATTCTCAATAAGAGGAAACAGTCTGGCTTGCGGCACCCAGACGATAGGGGGAAAAAGCATTTTATATCAGGTATATAACTTATCCTGGTCCGGATCATGCTGCAGGCCTGAATTGGGGTGGGGAGGGAAAGCGAGCGGCGCCCATGAACAAGATCTGTTTTAATAAAATTTTATCCGATTATCCGGCGGCCAGTCGGCAAAAGTGGTTATAGAATATCCAGAGACCTTCGGACTTGTGGAACCGATCAAGTGATTCGCCCCCTGACCGTTTCGACAGCCAAGAAAATTAGGCCATGGTAGAGACAAGTTCAAAAAAAAGTGTACGCCCCCGCCTGCGTCTGCTCCCCCCACTGCATGCCGTAAAGGTGTTTTTTTCCAGTCTATACGGCAAAAATGCGCCGCTTAAAATAGCTGCCAGCCAAGAACAGATTGCCCGCATCAATAGACATTCATGCAGAGCTAAATTACCGAGCCCGAATCGTGTCAGTTTCCTGCAAACAGGCTCCCGGGAAGGGCGGCGGATCATCTTCATACACGGCACACCCGGCAACGCGAGAGGCTGGGCGGACTATCTGCTCGACGTCCCGGCCGGACTTACCTATATCGCTCTGGACCGCCCCGGATATGGTCGTAGTGAACCCGAACATGCCGTGGTATCGCTCCAACGCCAGGCCCAGGCTGTTGCCCCGCTTCTGACGACAGTGGGCAATAAAAAAGCGATCCTGGTAGGTCACTCATCGGGTGCTTCCATCGCCATGCAGGCCGCTCTGGATAATCCGGACAGGGTCGGCGGCCTGCTGCTGCTCGCCGGCGCCTTCGACCCGGAGTTGGAGGAGGTGATCTGGCTGCAAACCATCGGCGCCTGCACACCCATTTCGAGACTGCTGTCTCGACCGATCAACAATGCCAACCATGAACTCCTGTCACTGAAGCGCGGCCTGCTTGCCCAGTCAGAAAGGCTGCACAGAATCAGCATTCCGGTCACCATCGTGCATGGGGATGCGGATCCGCTGGTTCCCGTAGCGAACGTCAGTTACCTCCGGCGCAGGTTGACAAACGCTGAACTCGAAGAACTGGTGCTGAAACAAGTTGATCACTTTCTCCCCTGGCATTCAAAACCGTTTATCGATGCGTCTCTTGAGCGGTTGATCAGCCGGGTCCGTAGGACGGAGTAAGCCGGAGCCCGCGTCAAAACCAGGCCCTCAAAATCTCTGTTTCCCCACCTGCGGATCTTTGTTCAACGAGGTGCAGGTAGCCGGGCTTTTTTTTTGCTGATCTCGACCCGCAACGCACTGCACCAGGAACGGCGCACTCCCCCCGTTAACTGCTTAGAGCTCCGCCAGAGGTGGTAGTGATTGGCTCCAGAGAAAAAGATTTCTTGATTTCAGGCAAATGATCTTGTATTCGGGGGTGGTCTTGTGCGCGTGCCGGCAGGTTCGTGCATACTCTATATATCACTGACCAAACTGACAGCCCCAGAATGACCCTGACCGCGGCAATCCTTCTGATAACGTCTGCCCTGGCTCATGCCGGGTGGAATCTTTTCAGCAAGAAGGATCACCCTTCGACCGCCTCTTTTCTCCTGGCCAACCTGTTTGGAACCCTTCTTGTCGTGCCGCTTCTGATCCAGGGAAGAAGCCAGGTGATGGAAATAATTCAGCAGCTCTGGCCACTGCTATTGCTGACTGGATTTTTCCAGGCACTCTATTTCTTTGGCCTTGCCTATGCCTATAAAAAGGGAGAGCTATCGGTTGCCTATCCCCTGGCCCGCTCTCTGCCGGCACTCATGGTCACAACTGTGGTATTTCTGATCGGCCGCGGTGAAGCAATCGGAAGTGCTGTTCTCCTTGGAATTGCACTTATTATAGCCGGGGGATTCCTGATTCCCCTGCGCTCGTTCAGGGATTTCTCGCTGCAAAAATATAAAAGCATTGCTGTTGTCGCAGCCCTGGTGGCTGCGGCAGGAACCGCCGGGTATTCTCTGACGGACGACTTCGCCCTGGGTACCATCAGAGGGCTCCGGCCGGTGACTTTTCGTGAGAACTTCCTGCTGGCATTCTATTATATCGGCCTCCAAGGGATGACCACCATTTTCTGGCAGGGACTCGTCGTTGTGCCAAACTGGAGAGAACGCCGGATTTTCAGGCAGCAGATTGCTCATCCCGCATCCTCGATCATCAAGGGAGCCGGGATTCTCATAACCTACGCCTTGGTTCTCATCAGCATGGGCTATGTGACCAATGTCAGTTATGTGGTCGCCTTTCGCCAACTCAGCATACCCATTGGCCTGATCTTCGGAATTCTCTTTTTAAAAGAACTCATCTGCGGCCCGAAAATTACTGCGGTGGTTCTGCTCTTCGCAGGAGTTGTCCTGGTCGGGCTGGGATAGGATAACCGGACTCCTTTTCGGGTGAATATTAGCCTCAGTGGTGCAGCCCCGCTTCTCACCCGTTCCCTGGACCGCAAGAATAATATTGACAGATGTGTGATGTATCAGTTTAGAGTGTAATTACAACGCCATTTCAACTCCTTGATAATTCTTCCAGTGAGGGTCCTATGTCATCAAAAAGACTCGTTATGAAATTCCTGTCTCAGAAAGACATGCTGGCTGCGGGCGTTACCGACATGGAACGCTGCATCGACGTGATGGATGAAGCCTTCACCCTGGCTGGCAAGGGGGATTATGTGATGGGCGGGTCGACCCGTAATTCGCACGGCCAGCGCGTCTGGTTCCCCAAGGAACCACAGTTTGAAGGCATGCCCAAAGGCGGCCCGGACCAGAGGTTCATGTCCCTGCCGGGCTACCTCGGAGGCCGGTTCAGAGTATGCGGCAATAAGTGGTACGGCTCAAATATAAACAATCCCAAAAACCATGGTCTGCCGCGCTCCATCCTGATGATGACCTTAAATGATGCCGAAACAGCTCGTCCCCTGGCGATTATGGAGTGCAACATCCTCAGCGGCATGCGTACTGGGGCTGTTGTCGGCCTGAGTGCCCGCTATCTGGCGCGAGACGACAGCGAGACACTCGGCGTGATTGCGGCAGGGCCAATTTCAAAGTACAGCACCAGCGCAATCGTGAAGGCTTTACCGTCATTAAAAAAGGTGGTTGTGTTCGACCTCAACGAAGAGGCGGCCAAGCGATTCTGCGAGCAGATGAGCGCCAGCCTCGACATTGATGTATCGATGGTTGCGAAGTTCGAAGATGCAGTGATAAACCAGGACGTGGTAACCTCTGCGATCTCGGGCGACATCACACCACTGTTCGAGGACAAGTGGCTCAAGGAAGGGTCTTTGCTGACCCTGCCGGGACGGGCCAACGTTGAAAACGACTACCTGCGCGACGCCCATGTCGTTCCTGACTGCTGGGAAATGCAGAAGACCTACAAGATAGAGGGTCTGATGCTTCCTGAAGACGAGCGCATGATACCCCATATCCAGCTCCATGACATGGTCGACAGTGGTGAGATCAAGGAAAGCGATATCCATGACCTGGGCAAGGTTGCTGCCGGTAGTGCAACCATCAACAAGAACAGCAGCAGAAAGAAGTATTTCATTTCCAACGGTATGATCCTCCAGGATATCGCCTGGGGCATGACCATGTATGAGAGCGCGGTGGAAAAAGGACTTGGCCAGGAACTGGTGATGTGGGACGAGCCCTACATGGTGTAGAAGGACCGGTCCAGGCTCTGTGCAGCCGCCTGGGCGTTGCACGTCAAGCTGTCAACAAGGGGCACAGATGAGTACGGGAAATAGTAAGTTCGGCTGGGTGAATCCGCTGGCAACGGTTGACACAGTTACCGTCACCTTCGAGGGAGACACCTGCGAGGTACCCGCCGGTATCAGCGTTGCCGCCGCTTTGCTCAGTCACACCAATGAGCATTTCTGTCACTCTGCGGCAGACAATGACAAACGAGCCCCCTATTGTCTGATGGGAGTGTGTTTTGAATGTCTGGTGGAGATCGATGGCACGAAGAACCGCCAGGCATGTCTTGAACCGGTCTATGATGGCATGCAGGTGAGACGGCAGTATCCGGTCGGCGGCGAGCCAAGATGAAAGATAATTATGATGCAATAGTCATCGGGGCGGGTCCGGCTGGTTTGGCCTGCAGCGCCGAGATGGCTGCCAGGGGGCTGGAGGTCGCGCTTCTGGATGAGCAGGCCGGCCCGGGCGGGCAGATCTATCGGAATATCACCAAGGCCTCCTCGAAGCAGCATACAATTCTGGGGCAAGACTACTCGGCTGGGGTGGAACTCATCAGGCTATTCAGGGAGGCCTCAGTTGATTATTTTCCCCAGACCTGTGTCTGGCAGGCTGAGCCCACGGGAGATGTGTTTTTCTCCCGCAAGGGTGGCTCGGGAAAGCTTTGCGGCGACTACCTTGTTCTAAGTACTGGAGCAATGGAACGACCTGTTCCGTTTCCCGGCTGGACCCTGCCCGGGGTCATGACCTGCGGCGGCATGTCGAACCTGTTCAAGGATTCCAGCCTCTCCCCGCTCGAGCCTGTTGTGCTGGCCGGGAGCGGCCCCTTGCTCTGGCTGGTCGCTGAGCACCTGTTTGCTCTGCAAGCACCGGTCGCGGCAATCCTGGACACGACTCCGCTGCTGCAGGTCTTCACAGCCCTGAAACATATGCCGCGCGCTCTAAAGCGGTTCGATTTCCTGCTCAAGGGCGTCAAAATGATTGCCGATGTGCAGCGCACCGCGCTCAAAAGAAAGGTACCGATTCACCGTGGTGTTAAAGATCTTCGGGCTGAAGGCGGTGACCGGCTTGAGCGGGTCCGGGCGGCCCGGGGCAAGAAAGAACTGAGCTTCAACGCCACCACCTTGCTGGTCAGCGAAGGTATAATCCCGAACACCTCTTTGCTGCGCCAAATTGGCTGTGGCCATAGATGGGATCCCGTGCAACGTTTCTGGCATCCCGATGTGAGCGTCGACGGCCGCACAAACCTTCCATCTGTCTTTGTTGCAGGTGACGGCAATTTCGTGCATGGTGCGAAAGCGGCGGAATTCAAGGGCAGACTTACTGCCCTGACAATCGCCAGGGAGATGCACCGGATCAGCAGTGCTGAATACAGTGAATTATCCGCCCCGGTCCGCCGGCAGCTGGACCGCGAATTGTTCCCGCGCCCCTTCATAGACGCAATGTATGCCCCCCGCAAAGACCTCTTCAGTATGACCGACGACACCATTGTCTGCCGCTGCGAGGGGGTCACGGCCGGTCGAATACGATCCCTGGTTGACGAGGGCTGCGTCGATCACAACGAGATAAAAGCAATTATCCGCTGCGGCATGGGTCCCTGTCAGGGACGCATGTGCAGCCCGGCCGTCTTCGAATTGATTGCCGGACATTCACGCATTCCTCCCCAGCAAATACGGCAACATCGATTGCGACCACCTATCAAACCGGTCAGTCTGGGAGAACTCGCACAGGCGAACATAGGAGGGCCCGATGAATGCTGACGTACTGATCGCGGGAGGTGGAATCATGGGGTGTGCGACCGCAATCGAACTTGCCAGGAAGGGCAGATCCGTCATTATCTTCGAAAAAGATGTCCCGGGCAGGCATGCCTCCGGCAACAATTCCGGGGGGGTCCGATGCCAGGGGCGGGATGTTCGAGAAATTCCGTTTGCCGTCGAGGCCCGCAGGATGTGGGATCACCATGGCAGTAGCGTCAATTCGGATTGTGGATTTTATGTCTCACCGCGTCTGAGGTTGGCAGAAAGCGACTCAGAAATGAAAATACTCGAGAAGCGCTGTGTGCAGCTCAAGGCAATGGGGTATGACCATGAGGTCCTCGTCGACAAGGAAGAGGTACGCAGGTTGTCCCCCAATGTGGCCCAGCACATTGTCGGGGGGCTGGCCTGCTACACCGACGGACTCGCCAACCCGATGCTTACCTCAAAGGCATATGCCGCAACCGCGGAAAGAGAAGGCGTCACGATACTTTCACGTACAAGGGTGATTGATGCGCAGACCACCTCTCGCGGATTCAAGCTCAAGACCAGTTCCGGAAAAGAGTTCGAGGGAGAGGTATTGGTTAACGGGACTGGTGCGTGGGCGGGAAGGTTCACCGAGATGCTCGGCGATCCTCTGCCTGTTTATGCAGCAGCACCGACCATGATGGTTACCGACCGCCTCCCAGGGTTGATGAACGGCACCTCCCTCGGGCTGACCGGCCGCCTGCTCGGGCTGATGGCGGCAAGCAACGGCACCGTTATAGTGGGCGGCGGCTATCGATCGCCATTTGACCTGGAGAAAGAAAAAATCTGGGTCGATGCCTTGCAAATGTCCAAGGCTTCGAAGATCATGATAGAGATACTTCCCAAGCTCAAAGACGCCCAGATGATCCGCTGCTGGACCGCCTTTGAAGGACACCTCAAGGATAAGGTTCCCGTCGTCGGCCAGTCCACCCATGTCTCCGGCCTGTTCCATGTCTGCGGCTTCTCCGCCCACGGTTTCCAGCTGGCGCCTATGATGGGCCGCGTCATGTCTCAGATCATCGTGGGCCAGGAGCCGGAATTATCGTTGCATGAGTTCCGCCCGGAGCGCTTCGACCACGAGGACTGACAAGCTTCTCGCCCATACTTCCACAGCGTTTGCACCGGTAGTGGAACTTTTCAGATCGTTTTTTTAGTG
>JARFQM010000081.1 GCA_029287755.1 Desulfofustis sp.
GCCTCATAGAGGTCAATGATGTTCTGGTCCTTTTGCTCGCGGCGGATGCGCTCGACCTCGGCGGCGACCCCGGAAGAGACGATCTGCACCCGCTCATCGATCCGATTCAGCTTGCCGATCCAGATCGAGTGGCTGACATACGATTCGATCTCATTTATCATCCCCTGGACATCTTCGAGGTCCAGCATCGGCTCGATGCTGACCGAGGTTTGAAAGCCTCTCTTAAAAGCCAGCCGCAAACTCTTTAACCGCTCCTGGTAGGCAGGGGCGCCCGGTTCCCAGAAACGCAGAATGTCGCTGTTCCTGCTGGTGATGGTAAAGCGGAACAGAATCTGGCTCCGCTGCCTGGAGAACCGATCGCAGATCTGCTCGATACAGAAGCTCGAGGGTTTGGAGACGATTAGTATCTTATTGCCGGCCTCCAGCAGGCGGCTGATCACCTGCACCACTTCCTCCAGATTGTCTTCGACGATATCGTGAGCCGTCGGAAACATCACCTGGCCCCCATACAGGGGCCGGCTGGCCTCAACTTCAGAGTCAAGGGTCCGGGTTCGGGGCCAGTCCGAGGCGGAATCAATGAGCCCCTTTTTCAGCGCGGCCACCCGGGCATAACAATAGAGGCACGCGTGGGGACAACCGACACTGCAGTTGATTTCCGCCACCGCCCATTCCCGGGTTCCACTGATCATGACCACGGAAAAACAGCCGTGCTACACGCGTCCCCAGAGGGAGCGCAGCTCGGAGATACCCTGGGCCGCGAAACTCTTGATGGTGTCAAACTGCGCATCACTGAGAGGAGCCGTTTCGGCGGTTACCTGAAGCTCGACCCAACGATCGCCGGCCATGACGAAATTACCATCGGCATCGGCCTGTGAATCTTCACTATAGTCAAGATCCAACAGAACCCGGCCCTCGACGAGTCCGGCCGAGACGGCAGCCAGCGGTTGGATCCCGGGCAGAGCCGGGAGCCTGCTTTCCGCCGCCATCCTGGCTATCGCCGCCTTGACTGCCAGCGCACCGCCGGTGATCGAGGCGGTTCTGGTGCCGCCGTCGGCGTTGAGCACATCGCAGTCGACCCGCAGGGTATACCCTTCGACAGCACCAAGGTCCACCATCATCCTGAGGCTGCGGCCAATCAACCGCTGAATCTCCATGCTCCTGCCCGATCTGGCGCCTGTCTCCCGACGATAGCGCGAGGAAGTGGCACCCGGCAGAATTGAATATTCGGCGGTGATCCAGCCCATGGACGCATCTTCCAGAAAAGGGGGGACCTTTTCCTCGAGGCTGACCGCGCAGATTACTTGGGTGTTTCCAGTCTTGATCAACAGGGAGGAATAGGCCTGGGGCTGGATGCCCTGTTCCACCGAGAAGGGTCTCAGTTCATTGGGGGCTCGTCTATCTCTGCGCATCTTCCTCTCCGGGATCAAAGCTCGCGTTTGTCGATGACCCGGGCTCCTTTGCCGTTGAAGCGCTCCAGGCTCCGCTCCTCGACCAGTTTGACATGCACTCCGACACCGAGTTCCGAAGCCAGCCGCTTTTTGATGTGGTCAACCATGGTCCGCTGCTTCTTCATCTCGTCGAAGAAGATCGATTCGACTACCTCGATGAGGACCGTGACTTTATCCTCGTTGTGCTCCCGTTCGATGATCAGGTTATAGTGGGGCTGGGTTCCTTCGATGTCGAACAGGATCGATTCTATCTGGGTCGGGAAGACATTTACGCCCTTGATGATCAACATGTCGTCCGTCCTGCCGGTGATGCGCTCTATTCGCCTGAAGGTTCTGCCGCACGGACAAGGCTCGGGAAGGAGCCTGGTCAAGTCTCTGGTCCGGTAACGGACCACCGGAAACGCCTCCTTGGTGAGGGTGGTGATCACCAGTTCACCGACCTGCCCGGGGTCAACGGGTTCAAGGGTAGCGGGATCGAGAATTTCCATGAAAAAATGATCTTCATTGACGTGCAGGCCGTTGCAGTGTTGACATTCGCCTGCTACTCCCGGTCCCATCACTTCTGAAAGGCCATAGTTGTCGGTGGCCAGGATGCCGAGCCGCTCGCTGATTTCCTGTCTCATCTTCTCGGACCAGGGCTCGGCGCCGAACAGACCGAACTTGAGCGACAGACCGTTGGGGTTGATGCCCTGATCCATCATCACATCGGCTATTTTGAGGGCATAGGAGGGCGTGCAGACCAGAGCGGTGGTCTTGAAATCCTGCATGATCTGAATCTGCCTGCGGGTGTTGCCCGAAGAAATCGGGATTACCGAGGCACCAAGCTTTTCCGCCCCGTAATGCAGGCCGAAGCCGCCGGTGAACAGGCCATAACCGAAGGCGATCTGGATCACGTCATGGGTAGAGACCCCGGCGGCCGTCAGGATGCGGGCAATGAGGTTCGACCAGGTGTCGATATCGTTTTGCGTGTAGCCGACGACCGTAGCCATGCCAGTGGTGCCCGAAGATGAGTGAATTCGGACCACGTCGCGCAGGGGCACGGCGAACATCCCGTAAGGGTAGTTGTTGCGAAGATCCTGTTTGGTGGTAAAGGGAAGACGGCGGATATCGTCGAGTGACTGAAACGAATCGTAGTTGAATTTAGACTCTCGAAAGAGGTTCCTATAAAACGGTACATGCACCCCTACCGTGCGTATCGTGGCCCCCAGCCGCTCAACCTGGAGATGTTCTAGATCCTGATTGGACATGCATTCTTGTTTCTCATCCCAGTACATTTTAATACCTTTCCATGGTTGACCTATCCGCCCCACTAAATCACCCTTTTCGTTCCTTCTCCCTGCCCAGATAAGCCCGTTGCACATCGCGATTAGACAGTAGGTCGTAGGCCGGTCCGTGAAGTATGACCCTGCCGGTTTCAAGTACATAGCCGCGATCGGCAATACCAAGTGCGGCCTTAGCATTTTGCTCAACCAAGAGAATAGTTTTCCCCTCCTCACGCATCTTGACTATTACCGCGAAAATGGCTTTGACAATCATTGGCGCCAGACCAGTTGACGGCTCATCCATCATAATCATAGAGGGCTGCGACATCAGAGCCCGTCCCATGGCAAGCATCTGCTGCTCTCCGCCTGATAAAGTGCCGGCATATTGGTCTTTGCGCTCTTCTAGAATCGGAAACAACTCATACTGATGGCGAATTTGATCCTCCAGTACTCTTCTGCCTTTACGCTTAAGGCAATGTCCTCCGATAATCAAATTCTCTTCCACCGATAGGGAAGCAAATAACTGTCTACCTTCTGGCACCATGACACAGCCAAGAGCCGGGATTTTTTGTGCTTCCATCGAAATCAGATCCTGATCTTCAAACAAAATTTTCCCGGAAGTAGGTCGTATCATACCGGAAATGGTAGACAGCAAAGTGGTTTTACCCGCCCCATTTGCACCTATAATGCTGACAATCTCGCCCTTCTTGATATGCATCCTTATATCTTTAAGGACCCTCAGCTTACCATAGCCTGCATCAAGGTTTCTTATTTTCAGCATGGCTCATACTCGGGTTATTCACCCAGATATACTTTAACCACCTCATCGTTTTGCTGAATAGCCCTGGGTACGTCTTCTGCTATCTTCTCGCCAAAACTGAGCACCACAATATCATCTGATATATCCATCACCAGAGACATATCGTGCTCAACCAGCAAGACAGTGATGTCGAGAGCCCTAATCCGGCTTATCAGCTTGCCAATCTCGGCTGTTTCGGTGATATTCAATCCAGCGGCCGGCTCGTCAAGCAGCAGGAGCGTAGGCTCCAAAGCAAGCGCTCTGGCCAGTTCAACCGCTCGCTGCTGACCAAAAGCAAGGCTTGTTGCTTCGCTATCTGCATACCCCGAGATTTCAAGCATTTCGAGCAGCTCGAGGGATTTGTTTCGAATCGATTTTTCTTCTTTCCAGGTCCAGGGTAAGTTACACATGGATGCCAGAAAACCAGCGGATGATCTCGTATGTCTGCCAATCATCACATTTTCAAGCACCGTCATATCGTTAAAAAGTTTGATATTCTGAAAGGTTCTTGCAATACCCAGGGCGGCGATCTGGTGTGGCTTTTTTCCGTCAATGCGATTGCCTTTAAAAGTGACCGTTCCCGAGGTTGTCGTCAAGGTCCCGGTAATAAGATTAAAAACGGTGGTTTTACCAGCTCCATTGGGGCCGATTATCGCTTTAATCGATCCCTCTTCAACGCTGAAAGAGACGTCATTGACCGCCTTTAATCCACCGAAGTTTTTTTGCAGCCCCGTAATCTCAAGCAGAGCCATCAGTTGGTTCCTCCAAGACTCTGTTTCTGATCTGTGGTGCTGGTCAATTTAGAAAGCATTTCCTTCCAGTTCAGACTCAATATGCCATTTGGGGCAAATAGCATAATCAGGATCAGAATAGCCCCGAACACTGCATCATCATATGAGCCGAAGACACCCCGTAGAGATAAAAAATTTAGGAAAATGCCCATAATCAAGGCTCCCCAGAGATTTGCCATGCCGCCCACCGCCACTATGGCAACATAGCGTACCGATTTCATTACTCCCGCCTCGGACGGTCCTATACCACCGTTGTAATGCGTCAGGAAAACACCTGTACCGGCGGCAAATACTGCCGATAATACAAAGACTTTGAGCTTATATCCCGAGGTATCAACCCCCATGGACCCGGCGGCCTCCTCCGAGCTGTGAATCGATCTCAAAGCACGACCAGCCCTGCTCTGAATAAGATTTCTCAGCAGAATCATGCCGACAATCAGCAGTACCCAGGCAATATAATAGTTCTCCACCCGCGCCCCAAAATCCCCGCTGACCTCGAGTCCTGCAAAAAGTGGAAAAGCGGGAACCTCAGAAATCCCATCGGCTTCTCCGAAATATTCGCTGGCCAGCGCTATGCGGTAGATAATTATGCCGAAGCCAAGGGTCGCCATGGCCAGATAATGCCCTTTGAGTTTGAGGATTGGAATGCCAATTATCCAGGCTATCAATCCCGCGGACACAATTGCCAACAGGCAAGCGGCCCAGGGAACGATAACCATCAGAGCATCCCCGTAAATATCCTGCCCTCTGGCAATTATTCCAAGCCAGTCAAGCATTCTCACCAGACTACTCTGTTCAAACTCGATCAGGTTATTGGTGGTCAGCGCCGCTGAAACATAGCCGCCAATGGCAAAAAATCCGGCATGCCCCAGTGATATCTGTCCGGCATACCCCATCAAAATGCACAAGCCTATTATCAGCAGGGTGTAATAGGCCGACATTGTCAATTGGGTAAGGTAGAAATTGGTGTCAGTCCAGCTGGTAAGCAATTGAACGAAAATTACCAGAGCGATCAGCGGCACAAAGGAGAAGTGGCTCTTCATCGTCAAAACTCCTTCAATCCCGCCTTAGCACTCGACCCAAACAAACCATGCGGCCGAACAAAGAGAATGATCAGCAGAATCGAAATGGCAATCGCATCTTTGAAGGCAAGCGGTACCACCGAGATTGAAAACGCCTCCAGAAGACCAAGCAGAAGCCCAGCTCCTACCGCTGCCATGGAATTACCTAGGCCGCCAAGAATCGCCACAGTGAAGCCTTTTATTGCGAGACCAGTTCCCATGCCATAAGAAGTCGAGGTGATCGGCGACATGACGCCACCTGCCAAGGCCCCTATCCCAGCACTGAGCATGAATGAGAGAGTCACCATATTGTGTGTATTGATGCCGCAGAGAATGGCCGCTTTCCTGTTGGCAGCACAGGCTCTCATTTCCCTGCCCACCGAGGTCGTCTTAAAAAAAACAGAAAGAAACAGAACCATCAATCCACAGGTCACAATTACCCAAAGAACCTGAGGCGAAATTCGGGCGCCTAATATGCCAATGGAGGTAACTTCGTTACCGACGAAATAAGGCAATGAGCGTACCGACTCACCCCAGATGTGCAGGGCCGCTTCCCTGGTCAGAATTGACAGGCCAATGGTTATGATGATCATCCTGAGAACGCCCGGATTTTCGAGCCAGCGGATAAAGCAAATCTCAAGCAACGCTCCGAACATCATAGTCATAATAACCGCAGAGCCAATCGCCAGAGGCAGTGGCATAAACGGCAGCAGAGAAATGGCGATCATCCCGCCAAGCATGACAAACTCACCCTGGGCGAAGTTGATAATGCCGGTGGTATTGTAAATTATGTTGAAACCGATGGCGACGATCGAATAGATCGAACCATAGG
>JARFQM010000096.1 GCA_029287755.1 Desulfofustis sp.
GTGTTGTTAGGAAATTCTTATCGCTTATTGCAGGCTTTAATCTGGATCAAATTAAGGTTGCTATCTGTTCCACTGGCGTTACAATTCAGGCACTCGAGGAGAGCATGACGGTTGACATCCCTAAATCCCGGTCTGACCCCATTTCTAAAAAGCAACAGAAGTCATCAAAAGTCAGGAGACTCAAGCGCATGGCCATCGCAACGTTCGTCGTCGTTTTTCACGTTTTGGGGCTGCTGTCCTCGATCCACGCTATCATGAGTACCCGAACCGAGCAGGGCGCCGTCGCCTGGGCAGTATCGCTGAATACCTTTCCCTACGTCGCCGTACCGGCCTACTGGGTTCTGGGACGCAGCAGGTTTGAGGGCTACGTCACAGAGCGGCGGATTGAAATGGAGGAGATCGTTTATCTCGAAAAGTTAGCGGGCGCCGATAGTGACCAGTACGTGCTGCCCACCGAGAATATCTCTCCCGCCGGGCAGGCAGCCGTTAACCTGGCAGGGCTGCCTTTTCTCGGCGGCAACTCGGTGGAGCTGCTGATCGACGGTGAAAATACTTTCGCCAGCATCCTCGAGGGTATCGATGACGCCAAGGAGTACATCCTATTCCAGTTTTTTATTGTCCACGATGACGAGATCGGGCGTAAGGTCAAGGAGCACCTGATCGAACGAGCAAAGGCCGGTGTACGGATCTATTTCCTCTTTGACGAGGTGGGCAGCCATGACCTGCCGAAAGCATACATGGAGGAGCTGCGCCAGGCGGGTATAGAGGTGAGTGCCTTCAACACCAGAAAAGGCCCTGGCAACCGCTTCCAAATCAACTTCCGAAACCACCGCAAGGTTGTGGTGGTCGATGGCAAGGTTACCTGGGTTGGCGGTCACAATGTGGGTGATGAGTACCTTGGGGGTGATCCCAAGTTCGGCCATTGGCGCGACACTCACGTGCGCATTCAGGGACCGGCCGCGCTCGGTGCCCAGCTCTCCTTTGCCGAAGATTGGTACTGGGCAACCGAACAACGGCTCGAACTCGATTGGCAACCGGTGGCGTCGAAAGACGCAAATGTCCCTGTGTTGATTATTCCTTCAGGGCCGGCCGACACTCTCGAGACAGCCAATTTAATGTTCGTTCATGCCATCAACACAGCCAGGGAGCGAATCTGGATTGCCAGCCCCTACTTCGTGCCTGACCGCCCGATCATCACCGCATTGCAACTTGCCGGGCTGCGCGGGGTCGATGTCCGGATTCTCATCCCCGACAAGGCGGACCACCTGCTGGTCTATTTAGCTGCCTATTCTTATTTGGACGAGTCTGCCGAAACCGGCGTTAAGTTCTACCGCTATCAGGATGGCTTTTTGCATCAAAAAGTAATGCTCATAGACAATAACTTCGCAACCGTCGGCACCGCCAATTTCGATAACCGGTCGTTCCGCCTCAATTTTGAGATAACCGCAGGAATTGCCGACCACCGCTTTGCAGACGAGACTGAGCAAATGTTTGAAAATGATTTCACCAATTCGCGCCTTATGGAGGCGCGGGAATTCGAGGCCAAACCGTGGTGGTTTAAATTCGCCGTGAAACTTGCCCGGCTGACCGCGCCGGTACAATAGTGGTCCCACTTGATTCAGCACAGCCGCATCATATAATCTAGAAAGTTTGTACATGTGCCAAAATTTATCCGATAATTTTTGGACAATTTAACGAAGAAAAGCAAAGCAATATGACACTCATCGGCATGATCCAACAACAGGTAAAGAAGGCGAGGCGGGTTGGCATGTTTCTACTCTTCGGAGGCGTCTCGACTATCCCGGTCGGATCGGCGGCGCGAGATCTGGCGTCCGAGGCAGTGTGAGCGGTAGATTTGACAGCGCTAAGAGAAGGCATGAACCCAAAGACCTATGACCCCGGGCGCATCAGCGCCCTGAACGGCGGCATTTTTGCCATCGCCATGACCCTGCTGGTGCTCGATCTCGAGGCTCCCGATATTGCCATGTCAGCCGCCTCCTCGGTGTTTGTCTGCGCCCTGGCCGACCATCTTCCGGGCTTCGTCTCATGGTTGTTGAGCTTCGCCATCCTGTGCCGGTTGTGGGTGGTGTAGCACGATTTGCTTGCCGAGAGCGACACGAGGTCGGGCGGCTTCGTGACGTGGAACTTCGGTTTTCTCGGTGCGGTTTCGTTCATTCCTTTTCCGACGTCGTTGTTGGCTGAGTACCCGGAGCAGCTGCTGTCGGTGGTGGTCTTCTCTTCGACCAACCTGGTGACCGGTCTTGTCGCCGGTAGGATGTGGCAAGGCATCGACGGAATCGCCGCCTCCGATGACGCGACGCCGCTTCGGGTGCGCGCGAGCCACGCCATGCTGCTAATTCTCATGACAGCAGAAGCCGAGCCGATCGTTCAGGCCTCGGGTGCGGCTTCGCACGTCTTACTCTCGGAGCAACCATGAAGAACCAGAAAATCAAAGGCCGCGATGTCGCAGAGATCATAATCGGAGCCCTCGTGCTCGCGTTTCCAGTTGCGGTGACCGAGGAGGTCTGGAATCTCAGTACCGAGATTTTTCTTGCCCGCAGCATCGTAATCTCTCTGAGCTCACTGGTCTTCATCTCGATCTTCGTCCAGACCACGTATCGGCACGAATTCTCGTTCTCGAGCCAGAAAGAGCTGCTCACACGCGTGCTCTCAGTCTACGGTCTGACGCTGCTGGTGTCGGCGGCGGTGCTGTTTGCCATCGACAAATTGCCCCTGTTCACCGAGACCATGGTCGCTATAAAGCGAACGATCATCGTTGCTTTTCCGGCGAGCTTTGCCGCAACCGTCGTAGACAGCATCGGAGAATAACCGGGAACAACGATGTACTCCCGAAGAAGTCAAAGAGGTGCAGGATGGTTGCAGCGACAGTTTCCCTGTTTCACGTTCTGGGGCTGCTGTCCTCGATCCATGCCATCATAGGTACCCGAACCGAGCAGGGTTCGGTCGTTTGGGCAGTATCGTTGAATACCTTTCCGCACGTCACCGTGCCGGCATACTGAGTTCTGGGATGCGGCAGGTTTGCGGGCTACGTCACAGAGCGGTGGACAGAAATGGAGGAGATCGTTTATCTCGAGAAGGTAAGTCTCAGATCATATCGGAACAATAAGAAAAAATTTGCTTTTTGCTTCCTGTATCTGGACTGAGGTGCTTCTTGCAAATTTTCGTATTCTAAATCAAGTAGATTTGGTGGTTTATGATAACTGATATTGTACTATACTATGAACATGGTTGAAGAGAATCCTGAATACAACGGTGGTGAAGCAGCCGTGCGGCGTAAACCTAAAAGGGATCCGGTCCGCATGTGGACCTATATTGTTCTGGCGATCTGTTTGCTCCTTATCGGCTGGCATCTCCGGGCGGACCGGATAACGCCGTTCACTGGGCAGGCTCGCGTCAATGCGGTGGTTATACCGATTGCCCCGCAAGTTTCAGGTGTTGTTACCAAAGTAGCCGTAAGAAATAACCAACCCGTGCAGGAAGGACAGGTGTTGTTTCGTATCGACGACAGCAATTATCGTCTCGATCTGCAGGCGGCCGAGGCGCAGTTTGCGGGAGCCCAGCAGGCTACGGCTGCAGCCGGAGCGGCGATAGATGCAGCCCGGGCCCAAGTGGTTTCAGCAGAGGCCAGTTTGGAGAGATCGCGTAAAGATGCGGAGCGCATGCGTGAAATCAGGAAGCAGAACGCAGGCGCCATCTCCGAGAGAAGGCTGGAAGCGGCGGAATCTTCGCTGGCTGCATCGGAGGGGAGCCTTGGTGTTGCCCGGGCAAATCTGCAGCAGGCCATCGACAACTATGGATCTGAAGGTGAGCGGAACTCGCGCATTCTCCAGGCTCAGGCAAATCTTGATCAGGCCAGGAAAAACTTGGAGCGCGCTACCATCCTGGCACCAGGCAATGGCGTGGTTACCGGAGTCAGGCTCGACAAGGGAAATTATGCTGCTGCCGGGACGCCGCAGATGACCTTTGTGGCTACTGATAATTATTGGGTTCAGGCAGATTTTACCGAGAACAATCTAGGCAATCTCAGGCCGGGGACCATGGCTGAACTGGTTTTTGACGCCTATCCCGGCAGAGTGTTCAAGGGTACGATCAGGGAAATGGGCTTTGGCGTAGCCGTAGACACGGCTCCCCTGGGATCCCTGCCCACCATTGAAGACGAGAGGATCTGGCTGCGTGACGCCCAGCGCTTTCCGGTTCTGATCGATTTCTCCCCGCCCGAAAATGGACAGAATAATAAACTGAAAATCGGTTCACAAGTAACGGTTGTCGCCTATACCGGTGATCATGTGTTCTTCAACGGGCTGGCCCGGTTGCTTATCCGCCTGTCTGCCCTGCTGTCCTATGCCTATTGAGCCTATCCTCTAAGAGAACGATGATGGACGGATACTCAATTGCAAGCAGAAGGATACTGCGCCTCGCGCTCGGGACTGCACTGGCAATCGGAGTCTCACAGGGTGTCGACTGGCCGATATCTTTCATAACGCCGATCATCACCGGACTCCTGCTTTCCCTGCCGCTGCCGCCTCCCTCTCCTAAACTTGCGTTCAAATTCCTGGTCTTTCTGGCCGGAACGATGCTCTGCAGTTTTTTGCTCTTGCCATACCTCTACTATGCCCCGACCGCCGGTATCATTCTTGTCGCCCTGGCTTTATTCGGCAGTTTCCTGATAACCGCGATGGGCGGGACCGCCCTGATCGGAACGGTGATGACCATTGCCCTGACCCTGCTCACGACGGTCGGCAGCGTCAGTATATACATGCTGGTAAACCTGGCCAAAGGACTGACCTGGAGTGCCTTTACCGGCTTTGTCTTAGTGAGGGTCTCGCATGCCTTGCTGCCCGACGGACCCGTTCAATCCTCGCCGGCTGACGGAAAGGCTGAAAAGCCTATGCCGTCAGAGCCGGACAGTAAAACGGCAATACGGAGTGCCTTCCGGGCACTGGTCATTGTCTTTCCGGTCATGCTTGTGTTTCTCTTCCTGAGTACCAGCAGCGCCTACACGATCATTATGATCAAGATCGCCACCATGGGCCAGCAGGCGACAACCTGTAAAAGCCGGGCTTTGGGCAGTGAACTCATGGCCTCGACTTTCTGGGGAGGTCTCGGTGCCTTCATCGCCTGGCTGGCAATCAAAGCGTACCCCTCCCTTTTCCTGTATATCTTTATTATCGCTCTGGCCGCGCTTTTGTATGGCAGAGGTATCTTCAGGGAGGGGGGCATGCATCCCAAGGCTGCCATGTGGCAGTATGCTTTCATCACCCTGATCATCGTGCTCGCGCCGACTGTCGGATCGATGGCCACCGGCCAGAGTGCCCCAGATAAGTTCTTGCTGCGGCTCGTTTATTTTATCATTATAGCTGGATACAGCTGGCTCGCAGTCACGGTGTTTGACGGATTCTGGAAAAGCCGGCCTGCCCGTGCGCTAGAAGCCTAAAGATCAGGAAAACGCTCTGACATTATTTACCACTCGCTAGGTTCTTCTTCGAGTCATCTTGCGGGTCACTATCCACGCTATTAGCCCAACCATTAAGCCGATAAATCCTCCAACCACTATGTCTGTTGGTGTGTGAACTCTTAGAATGGACCGGGAGTAGCAAACTGCGACCGCCCATGGCAGCAAAAAGTAGAAAGGCCAGAGTCTGCTCATTGAAAGGTATGTAGCAGATAGAAAGAGAAAAAAGGTGGCTATGGACATCGATGCAAAGGAATGGCCGGAAGGAAACGAATACCCTGTTTCCTTGATCCAGTGAGTTTTGATGCTGGGGATAAGAGACACCGGATTTGACTCACTGTAGAGAACTTCTGCCAGTAATTTACTTCGAACTACCTTACCTCCTGATCCATAAAAATCTTCCGGCGTCATTCCCAGAGGTCCGCTGCCATTTTCTCCAGCCAGTGCAATGATATTGGGACGAGGAACTTTAAGTTGTTCTTTAATGATGAACTCATTTAAAAAAGCACCACCGCCTATGCATCCCGCCACTATTAAAATCATGATACCGATTGTCAGAATTTGTCGTTTTGATGTTACCCTTCCGTAGATTAGCAAAAGAGCCAACATCAATACTGCTATAATAGTGGTTCCTGTTGTGCCCCCCGATTGACTCAGCAGATATAAAATGTGGGAGTCCTTGCTTCCCAGGTCTGCAAATGGCTCTCTTGTAGAATCAATCAGGGCAATAAAATAAGCTAAGAACAATAGCAGCCAGGCAATAATTATGGGGAGGCCTGCTCGAAAGAAAATAGTACTGAAGATTGCCTGATTATCTATGCCGTTATCCACTGTAATTCAGTCACTCGTCTGTCTTTGTGAGGAATATAAATTTAAATGAGACTTGAGGGTGGAAATTTTATATCTCAATGCTAAAGACAAAACACAAAAAACTTTCCACACTTCTACTTCTTCGCAGATTTATTTTCACTCTGTTAAGAGTGGAGGAGTGAATATAATCTGAGTAGTCCACATGTCGGAATCAATAGTTTATTATCTCAATATAAATTGGCATAGTGAAAGAGCTAACTTCAGATTGGCATAATGACAGTTCCGTTGAGTGCTTTCAACCACCTACTCACCGGGAAATTACCAGGCCTTTCCGCAACCCTCTTGACCATCCTCTGGAATTTTATTAGCGAAGCTTGAGCGAACCGCTGCAAGGATAGGGCAATTAATAGAAATTATAGCTCCCGTCAGTCTCGTTTGGCCAATACAAAAACCAAAATCATTAAATACACCATGCACTTATTATTGGTACTGCAAGGTGGCAAAAATCTGATTTTCCGGGCTTGGTTATCTCAACAATAGGTTAGCCAAATTATCTAAAGACTAGTTCCTGATAGCCTATTCGCTGTGACTGAGCATTGACCATCATCTTGCCAAATCGAAGGTCTACAATCCTGAATTTTCTTCAGCTTTAGGTGCTTCCTGATCAGTTGAGAATCGGCAAAAATACTCCTAGCGAGAGGGATCCTCTGGCAAGGTTAGATTTTCAGAAAAAGCGGAGCGCGAGGGTGCTCAGGAAGCATCTTCAGCCACACCTCAAGCGACAACCTGAAGACGGCCAGGAACAATATCAACCTGAGATTACAATTGAATCAGTTGACAATTTTCTATTTGATGGCTTGATGTAACGGGGTTTATTATTACCCTTTAGAATCAAGCATCCTGTTTGACCTTCCTTTTTTCCATACAAATCCCAGGAGAGTAAGGCATGATATGGTTAATAAAACGTTTTACGACTACCTCAATATGTACCTTAACCGTTCTTTTCATTTACAGTGGTTTAACAAACGCCTCACCTTATGATGTACAAGTTACTCCTGATAAACTGGCCTCAGAGCCCGTTTACTCACCGTTTGTCAATAGAGCCTACCCGGACCAGGTCTTGTTTGGCGATTCACATTTTCACACCAATCTCTCCTTCGACGCCGGGCTCGTTGGCACCAGACTCACTGTTCACGATGGCTATAAGTTTGCAAGAGGGGAAAAGGTCATCTCAAATACCGGCCAGCCGGTCCAATTGATTAGGCCCCTCGATTTTCTCGTTGTTACTGACCATGCCGAGTTCATCGGTTTGGCGCCTATGATCCAGGAATCTGAACCCACTCTTTTGGCGGATCCGTGGGGCAAGTCTATCTATGACTTGTTCAATTCCGGTCAGGAAGGCCGCATGCAGGCCTTTTCTGAGATAATTGAAATCGGTACCGTGACCATGGTCAACCCATTCAGCAGTGACGAGGCCGTCAGCAACATCTGGCAGGACTTTGTCGAGATTGCTGACACCTACAACGAGCCTGGC
>JARFQM010000141.1 GCA_029287755.1 Desulfofustis sp.
CGACCACGCTGTTGCGCTGCAAGGCAGCAGGGGAAAACCAGTTCGACAGCTGTCCCGCCGGTGTGCTGCGCATGGAGGACGCCCAGGCCTCGGTCGTTGTCCAGAACCAGGCCGGCGAACAGTTCACGATCAACTTCATGAAAGGCTATGTCAACGCGGCCAATCGCGAGCTCGAGGCATACCTGGAGGGTGATACCTGGATTCTTGAATTCGCCAACGGTGAGGTCTGGGAAGTGCCGATCGCTGCCATTGAAGGCGGCTGATTAATCCACTGACTCATTGTCGTGGATGAACTGACAGGTCAGGCTGGGATCCTTGGACCGACCACGAGCCGGGGTTAGTCTGCGGTTTCACCTGCGCCGGTGAGCGGCGCCGGCGAGGCTTCCTCCTTGTCGTCTCGCAAGGCGGCCTTGCGTTCGCGCTTTTCTTCTTTCTTCTTTTTCTTTGCGAGCTCTCTTTGTCGCTTCTCAAATGAATAGTTGTTTCTCGCCATACCAGGCCTCGCTTGCTCGATGTGCTTCTACTGTGCAAGAGTAACGTATTTCAAGGCGATAGAGCGTAAAACTAATGCTGGACTTTCAACATCGAACGCTATAATGTGCCGACAGCTAGAAAGAAAGACTCTTATTTATATTCTACATTTCGTCGTTTTAGTCATAATACCTCGTCCTGAAGTTTTAAATTCCAGCCTGTATTTTCCAGCACTTTAGGCCTCTTGAAGGCGTTTTTATACTTTAATTTTAGGACTTAATTATGTCAGACACAGTTACCGGAACCGTAAAATGGTTCAACGAATCCAAGGGTTTTGGCTTTATCGAACAGAAATCCGGCCCCGACGTTTTCGCCCACTTCAGTGCCATCACCGGCTCAGGCTTCAAGACCCTGGCCGAAGGCCAGGCGGTAGAATTCACCATTACACAAGGCCAGAAAGGACCACAGGCGGAGAATATCGTCGCCGTGTAAACATCAGGTCTTAAGAGAAAGGGCAGGCCCGAAAGCGCCTGCCCTTTTTTTATGGCTTATCGCTCCTGGCTACGCCAGTTTGAAACCAGTTTTTCGACATTGATGTCATTGCTTTCATGACGCCACTTATCGGAATAATCAATGTCGGTTGAGTTGGGGGGAGGATCTGGTCTGTTCATCCTGAACCGCACCGGCATGGGTACCGCCTCACCGAGGGCGATCGCTTCACCCTTCGACAGCGACGTCAGCGCCGAAAATGTGCCGCGTGAGGCATCGGGAACCATTGAGCGTACATACTCCTGGTCATCAGGATTGGAGATACGCAGGCAGATAAATGAGCTGCATTGGGCCAGGACGGTTTCCGATACATCATGCGGTCTTTGGCTCACCACGCAAAGGCCGACACCATACTTGCGCCCGTTCTTGGAAATCCGCTCCATGGACCGCCTGGCTTCGCGGAACCGCGCAATATCTTCCCGCGGGATATACTCTTGCGCTTCCTCGCAGATAAGAAAGATAGGAAATTCCCGGCAATGGGGATTCCAGAAATTGAACTCATAGGTAAGCCGACCGATCTGGGCGGCCACCAGGGGTAGCACGTCAAAGGACACTGAACTGAGATCGATAACGCTTACACTGGCCCTCGGGTTACCCAGACCAACCAGGTCCTTCATTAAATCACTGAGAGACTCAGAGGAGGTTCGCTTCCTTGGCCTCATCATGAAATCGTAGCGGTTGTCATTCATCAGGCTGTTGAGACGAAGCAGAATTTGATCAAATTTGCCGTGGGTGCCCAATTTCTGTTTACCGAAATCAGTGGTGGCGCTATTGGCGTCCTTGACCGCCTTTTCCAGGTCTTCCATCGAATAGTACAGTGGAGAATCAACGGTGATGTGCCCCAGCTCAAGGTGCGAGTTCACGCTCTTCCTGAGCGCGATCAGGTTTTCTCTCAAAAAGGAGGTCTGGACGGAAGCATGCTCATCTTCCGGATTGATCAACAACTCGCAAAGGTCAGAAAAAGACAGCAGCCAGTAAGGGAACTCCAGTTCCTCCGCTGCGAAGCTACGAACCAGGTCCGTTTGAAAAGGCGATTTCACGACTTCGCCGTCAACTTGCTTGTCACAGTACTCGCCGTGAGTGTCCAGGAGGATGATATGCGCTTCGGGCATCGCTGACAGGGTAGACTGGATCAGGCTCGTGACGGTCCAGGATTTACCCGCCCCGGACTGGCCGAGAATAGCCGCGTGGCGACCGAAAAACGCGGAAGCATCGAGATTCACATCAATCGATTCAAAAGAGGTGAGGCGACCAACTTTCAGGTCGGCGTCTCCGAACCCGGAGAAGATTGTTGCCAGGTTTTCCCTGTTCAACACGAATACTTCGGCGCCGCAGGTGGGGTAGCGGGATAAACCACGGCTGAAGCGGCCTGACCGGTCAATGGTTCCCAGCGGCGACAATTGCACCATGGTGACGGCTCGACCCTGCTTGTCAGCGGCCTGGTAATTGCGCTCCACCATCACAAGTGCGTAGCCGCCACCACTGTGGACGACGAGGTAGGAGCCCACCTGACCGGCCGATACGCCCGTGCTGGCACCTTCGCCCGCATTGGCAAGTGCTTCCTTCAATGAATCCAGTCGGGCGGTGATATTGCCCTCGGTTACATCGACCACAAGCCCGGCCCGGGTACTCTTCCCGGATCGCTGGCCCGTAGGTTCCGCGTTCGCGCTGACTGACTCCATGTTTTTAGCCTCTTTCCACGTGTCCATGACTCACAAAATAGGGAAAATGCGATGCCTAAGTACAGTAAAATGTCTGCTTTTCGGTACTTTTCCCGACCTGAAGCCTGGTTTGCCCTGGGATAGCGTGATCAGGATCACAATTCCCAATTCCGGCCCTCTGTTGCCG
>JARFQM010000179.1 GCA_029287755.1 Desulfofustis sp.
TATTTCTGCATGACCCCGGCGATCAGCCTGAGCAGCAGGAGGACGAAGGGAAAGCCGTGCAGCAGCAGATCAAATATATCGATCGGCCTGGTCAGGGTGCCCGCGGCCAGCATTTTCAGCTTTTCCCAGATGTGGGGTTCCGGAACAAACGGTGCCAGCCCCAGCGTCAGACAGAGAATCACCAGAACCCAGACGGGCATTGCTTGGATCAACGACCACATAGTATTCAGGGGGACACCTGCTGTCGTGCCCCTCTCTCCATTTTTTGTTAGCTACAAAAACTCGTTATCCAGGGGCACCATAGCCGCTGCCCCATTGCTTCAGACGAGGGCCAGGTTGCGGCATGATTCGGGTCCGGCCGCTTTCATTTCGCCAAGCTGCTCGACGTGGCGCTTCTCTTCCTCGATGACCTGCTGTAACTGCTGCCGGCTCTCCTCGTCACTGACCAGGTTCAACAGGAACTCGTAAAACATGATGGTGTCCTGTTCGAGTATCTGGGCCTGGGTAAGCGCTTCCTCGAAGTCCTCGGTCTTGAGCAGCATTTCCTTGTCCAGCGAAAAGGTCTGATCGGCAACCATTTCCTGCAGGAGCTGCCGGCCCATCTTCTCCAGCTCACGCTGCTCCTCGCTGAGCGCTTCGTCGGAGTCCAGCGCGGTGAAAAATGTGCCATGCCGCTTTTCTTCCTCGGCCATCCAGACGAATATCTCGCTTACCGCCTTATCTTTGATCAGCCCTGCCGCCTGGCGGTAGGCGGCCTCGCCGTTTTTCTCGATCTGCACGGCAATCTCTCTTATATCTGCGACGGTAAACATCGTTCATTCTCCTTGTCGATCCCGGCGTACTCGCGCCGTTTGTTATACCATAAGCCTTATTTCATGATAGTGCTGAACCAGGCGCTGATATCTTCAATCTGTTCGGCGCAGACATTATGCTCCATCGGGTAGGTCCGGTACACCGGGGCATACCCGTGCTCCTCCAAAAAACCTTTGGCCTCCCTGCCCAGATGCTCGGGCACCACCGGGTCGTAAAGTCCATGATGAATCTCGATCGGCAGCCCCGTGTGCGGGGTATGGTCGTGGATCATGCTGCAGGTGGCGCAGTAGCTCGACATGGCCAGCAGCCCGCCGAGCGGTCTGGGCCGGTCAAGAGCCAGGTGATAGGCCACAGCGCCGCCCTGCGAAAACCCGGCGATAATGATATTTTGGTCGTTCAGGCCGCGCTCGATTTCCCGCTCCACGAATTTATCGATCACGGCGACCGAAGCCAGCAGCCCCTCGGTATCCACCCTCCGGTCGATTTCCATCTCCACAATATCGTACCAGGCGGGCATGACCATCCCCCCGTTTACCGTCACCGGTATCTGCGGAGCATGGGGAAAAATAAAGCGCACCGCCTGGTGCTCGGGCAGCTTCAGGATGGGGACGAGCGGCGCAAAATCGTTGCCGTCGGCGCCCAGTCCGTGCAGCCAGATGACGCTGTAGTTGGGATTGGGAGCGGTTTCCTTTTCAATGGCCGGCAAAAGTTGCATATCTTCCTTCCTTGTATACTCGCACAGATTAGTCTTTCAGCCGCTGGGCTCAGTGTTTTTCAATGGTGAACCCCAGGGCGCGGACTCCGTCGGCCAAAGCTGAAGCGCCCGCCTCGACCTGTGGACGGCTGCCCCGGATTCCCAGTTCGATCTGCCAGCTGGTGCCGTCTGAAAAGCGCGGCAGGCTGGAAAATTTGAGTTCCGGAAAACGGCCCTGAACGCTGCCTAGCAGCGGTACCAGTTCACTCTCCTTGGCGCCGCCGACCACAAAAGAGATAAACTCCTCCGCCTGCTCGGGCGCCAGCCGGTAGCGCTGCTCGACCACCCAGTCCACCATCGGCCAGGCCATCTCGGGAAAACCGGGAAGACAGTGGATCCGACCGCAGTAGAAGCCGGGAATATTGTTGTGACTGTTGGGAATCAGGCCGGCTCCTTCGGGGAGTTCGGCCATCAGGATACGGTTCGGGTAGGCCTCTTCACCAAACTGCTTTTCCAGCAGGGCCACCGCTTCGGGGTGCCTGGTTATCTCCAGATCATGGGCCCGGGCCACCGCCTGTCGGGTCATATCATCGGGTGTGGCCCCGATGCCGCCGAAGGAAAAGCAGTCGTCGCCGCGCTCCCGAATGAGTCTGAAATGGCGTTGAAGGACGTCGAGGTTATCACCGAGGATGACGATCCAGCAGATATCTACGTTGAGCCGGCCAAAATACTCCCGGGCCCAGGCAACATGCTTGTCGTTTCTGCGGCCGAGCAGGATCTCATCACCGATGACCAGCAGACCGATCTTGTGCAACAGGTATTTGTGCGAGGCTTCCATCCGTTGTTGACGCCCCTCTATGCTTCTTTTGTGTAGCACTATCACCTGTTAATGACATTATTGCAACCCTTTGAAACAATAATGTAAAACAGGCCTTGACCGCTCCCCGGCAAAGGGCAGTGGCAGGCCGAAAAAAAGAGAGAAAAGATTCTTTTTCGTTGTCATCACCGCCCCGGTGTGGTACCGATTTGGAGCACCAGACACTCCTGTTTCCAGGAGTTGCTTACACCAATTTAGCAGTCTTTCCTAGGACAGTTTTCAACGGTTTGACAGGCCTGGGTTTGAGCGTATTTTCATCCCTCTCAGGCAGCCGGAAAGGACAACAGCCGCAGACGAGACTGCATCAACCCCGTATCAAAAAAGGAGGCGTTCAATGAAGAAGCTTTTGTATCTGGTCCTGGCAGCCTGTGTTGTAACTCTTTGTTTTTCTTCAAACGGCTGGACCCAGCGTAAGACCACCATCAAGGTCGGTATCAATGCCCCTATGACCGGCGACATTCCCAAGGTTGGCGAGGGCACCAAGTATGCCGCTGAAATGTGGCTTGAGGATGTGAACAAGGCCGGCGGCATCGAAGTGGGCGGCAAGAAATACCCGGTCGAAATCGTCCTCGAGGATAACGAATCCAAGGCCGAATCAGCGGTCAAGGCCAACACCAAGATGATCACCCAGGATGACGTCATGATCATTATTGGACCGCAGTCCTCCAAGCAGGCGATCCCCGCAGGTGACGTGGCCAACAACTACGAGACCCCGATGATCAGTCCCTGGTCGACCAACCCGGCCACCACCGCCGATCGTCCTTACGTATTCCGCGGCTGTTTCCTCGATCCGTTCCAGGGTCCGGTGCTGGCCAACTTCATCACCGAGGAGTTCGGTTTCAAAAAGGCGGCGGTACTCTACGACGTAGCCAGCGATTACCCCAAAGGCCTGGCCGAGTTCTTCAAGGCCGCCTGGGAAGAGAAACACGGTGCCGGTTCCGTTGTCGCTTATGAAAGCTTCACTACCAAGGACACCGATTTCAGCTCCCAGCTGACCAAGATCATCAAGTCCGGTGCCGATTTCCTGTTCACCCCGCAGTACTACAACGAGGTTGCGCTGATCGTCAATCAGGCCAAAGATCTGGGCTGGAAAGGCCCGGTCGTCGGCAGCGACAGCTGGGGTTCCGCCGAGACGGTTGAGCTGTGCGGCGAAGCCTGCTTCGGACAGTTCTTCTCCACCCACTACGCGGCAGCCGCCGCCCAAGGCGCCACCAAGGAGTTCATCGACCGCTACAACGCCAGCTACGGCTATGTGCCTGACGATGTCGGCGCCCTGACCTGGGACGCCCTGCGACTCGCCCAGGCAGCCATCGAAGGGGCCGGCGAATTGACTGGTGACATCAAGAAAGACCGGACTGCCGTTCGCGATGCACTGGCCAAAGTGGAGAACTTCGAAGGCATCACCGGCACCATGACCTTCACCGAGGAAGGCGACCCAAATAAATGCGCGGTAATCGTCAAGATCAGCGACAAGGGCGAATACGAATTCTACAAGTCCATCTGCCCGTGATCTGAACCGCGGCACAAAGAGGTAGAAGCAAACCGCCAGTCTGGTGTGCGCCTTGTGGTTGCACACCAGACTTTTTGTTGGCCCTATTGTGCCTGTCCAGAGCCGGGCCGTCCGCATGACGGCGGGTTGTGGACAGACATCAATTATCAGGAACCGCGCTGAAACCTGTCGTTTCGGCACTAGCCGTAGTTGATCACCCAGGAGCCGCTACATGGATATCTTCCTGCAAAACATCATCAATGCCCTGCAGTGGGGGAGTTTTTACGCCGTAGTTTCGATCGGTTACTCGATGGTTTACGGTGTCCTCATGCTGTTCAACTTCGCCCACGGCGATATCTTCATGGTCGGAACCTACATCGGCTTCGGCATCGCCACCCTGCTGCTGGCCCTGTTTTCGGCCTTCATGCCGGGCTGGATGATCTTTATCCTGGTCATTCTGATTACCATGTTCCTGGCCAGTTTCGTCGGCGTTTTCGTCGAGGTGGTGGGCTACCGTCCCCTGCGCGGCGCCCCGCGGGCCTCGGCTGCAATTACCGGCCTGATGATCGGTATCATCTTCGAGACCGGCAACCTGATTATTCTCGGCGCCCAGCGGTTCAGTTTTCCGCCGCTGATCAAGTCGGTCACCTACAACTTCGGCGGTATCTATGTCACCAACGTCAAAGTACTGATCATCGTCGCCTCGCTGGTCATGATGGCCGCCCTGCACCTATTCATCAAGAAAACCAAGTGGGGCATGGCCATGCGGGCCATGTCCTACGATTTTCAGGCCGTCCCCCTGATGGGAGTGTCGATCAACATTATCGCCCCCATGACCTTTGCCATCGGCGCCGGACTTGCCTCCGTGGCCGGTATCCTCTATGGCCAGGCTTACCCGGTGCTCGACCCCTACATGGGCATCTCCCTTGGCTGGAAGGCCTTCGTCGCTGCCATTCTAGGCGGCCGCGGCTCGATCATGGGTGCCGCTCTGGCCGGCTATCTGCTCGGCTTCATCGAGATGTTCGTACCGATGTTCTTCCCGTCCACCTTCAGGGACCTGATCGCCTATTCCATCATTCTGGTGATCCTGACCTTCAGGCCGCGCGGTTTCTTCGGCATGGCCCACTCCACCCAGCTCAGGCTGTAAGAAAACTAGCTCAGGGACTCTCAACGTTCACAGGATTCTCGAATGGAAACGCTTAAAAAACTGTTCAGACCATTTTCCGTCGTCCCGCTGGCCGGCTGGTTTCTCGGAGTGTTCTCCGCGGTTCTGATGGAATATTATCTGGGGAATCTGATCTCCTACTACCTGTACCTGCCCAAGATACCGGTGCTCTTCGGCACCCTGTTCATGCTGAAGAATCCGCTGCTGATTCCCAGTGCCCTGGCCTACGACTTCATCGTCTATATCGTGCCGGTGTTTCTGGTTGCCAGGCTGTTCGCCCCGCTGACCAACCAGCTCGCAGCCCGGCTCGAGAAGATGCCGCTGTGGCTTGCCACCCTGCTCCACCTGGCTGCCTTCTATGGAATTCTGCACCTGTGGGCCGGTATCAACGATTATCGGGTACTGGTGGTGAAACTGACCATGATCTCCATCATCCTCACCCTGAGCCTCAACGTCATCAATGGGTACCAGGGCGAGTTCTCCTGCTCGCATCCCGGCTTCATGGCCCTGGGCGCCTATGCGTCCTCAACGCTGACGCTGCTGCTGTTTGCCAACGACAAGATGTTTGGCGAACCGCTCCTGAACCCGGCCCTGGGTCCCTGGCTGTTCCCGCTGATATTGATTGTCGGCGGCGGCGTCGCGGCCCTGGGTTCTCTGATCGTGGCCATTCCATCGTTTAGAACCAGGGGCGACTATCTCGCCATTATTTCTCTTGCCTTCCTGTTCATGGTCAAAAGCGCCATCGAGAACATGGAAATCATCGGCGGCCCCAGAGGAATGAGCTCGCAGCCCAACTACGCTTCGCTGACCGTGGTGTTTGTCTGGATGGCGCTGTGCATCTGGATCGTCCACAACTTTACCACCTCCGTCCTGGGCAAGGCCCTGAACGCGGTGCGCGACAACGAGCCGGCGGCCAATTCGATGACGGTCAACACCCGCAAAACCAAGATGACCGCCTTCATGTTCGGCGCCTTCTGGGCCGGCGTGGCCGGCGGCCTGTTCGCCCATGTGCTGCGCTACGTGAATCCCGGCACCTTCGGCCTCAACAAGCTGGCCGAGATTCTGGCCATGGTCTATTTCGGCGGCCTCAATTCGATCTACGGCTCCATCATCGGGGCGGTCAGCATCAGCATGCTGAGCGAAGCCCTGCGTCCACTGGAACTGTTCAAATGGATCATCATTCCGCTGATCCTGATCCTGGTCATGATCTTCAGACCCCACGGCCTGATTTCCTTCACCGAGCTCAACGTCAAGGAACTCATGCGCCCCCGCGACCAAGAACGTGCTGGAGGAGTTGAATAATGGCGCCACTGCTCAACGTTAGAAATATGACCCACTTTTTCGGGGGCTTACGTGCGGTATCTGATTTCAACCTGACCATCGAGCCGGGTGAGATCAAAGGCTTGATCGGCCCCAACGGGGCCGGCAAGACGACGGTGTTCAACCTGATCACCGGGGTCTATGCCCCCACCGAGGGCATCGTCGAGCTTGAAGGGGAAAACATAAAAGGAGTGGAGACCCATCGGATTGCCGCCCGGGGACTCGGCCGGACCTTTCAGAACCTGGCCCTGTGGCGCCATATGAACGTACTCGATCACATTCGCCTGGCCCATTACTCTCAGCTCACCTATGGGCTGTTCGGGGCCTTTTTCGGCACCCCCAAAAGCCGGAAGCAAGAAAGGGAGGTCAGGGAAAATTCCTATAAACTGCTCGAGCT
>JARFQM010000221.1 GCA_029287755.1 Desulfofustis sp.
ACCTTCAATGGCCCCATACAGAAAAGTGTGCTGAAATTTGAGGATGGCACGACCGTCGATTTAAGCCAAGCCGATAATGTTGCCACCGGCGAATTTATGGTGGCAAAAGACGGTACATATATTGTTGACGCCTTTGATCAACAGGGCAGACATATCGAAAACCCGATGGAATACCTGATCCGTGCCATTCCGGATCTTCCTCCAGAGATATCGGTTAACATACCTGGCAGGGATCTCAAGGTAATGGCTCTGGAAGTAGTCAGTATCGACGTCTCGGCCAGAGATGATTTTGGTATCACCAGACTCGCTTTGAACTACAACGTTGCCGGCACGTTCGAGCACAAGGTCAATTTTCTCAATGCTGAATCAACTGCCGCCCCTTCGGCTGTGGACAGAAGAACAATACTCTACCTGGAAGATCTGCAGGTGTTGCCGGGAGATTTTATCTCTTATTTCCTGACAGCTGAGGACAATAACAGCGGCAGCCCTTCCGAGGTTCTTTCCGATATCTATTTCCTGGAAGTCATCAGCACCGACGAAGAATTTCTGCGCAGTTCCCAGCAGGGCGGAGGCGGTGGGCAGTTTGGCCAGCAGCAACAGCCGAGCGCTTTGCTTGAGAACCAGAAAAACATTATTGCCGCTACCTGGAAGCTGTTGAACCGAAAGAAAAATATTCCGGGGGAGACCTTCACAGAAGATGTGAGAATCGTGGCCGAGTCTCAGCAAAGCATTGCCCAACGCACGCAAATGTCGCTCGCTCGGCTAAACGAGAGATTTTCCTTTGCAGATGAAAGTTATGATCGGGCCGTCACCCATCTGCGCGAAGCGGTAGAGCATATGCAGGCAGCTGCGGAAAAGCTGTTTTCCGAGCAGTTGGAAGAAGCCTTGGGCCCCGAACAGGCAGCTTTGCAGGCCATTCTCAAGGCAAACGCTCAGAATCGGCGAACGGCAATCCAAATGGCTTCTCAGCACACCACTGGCGGGACAGGCAGTGGGTCCTTGAGTGAGCGCGAGGATCTGCGTGAGTTGTTCGAAATGGAGATGGGCCGTCTTGAAAACCGTTATGAGATGCCCCGCACTGCATCAGCAAGAGGCCGTGCCGAGCAGGAGGAGGCTCTCAAGCGGCTGCGCCAGCTGGCCCAGCGGCAAGAACGGCTGAACCGAGCCCAATTGGATGCCACCCGTCGCCAAGACCGCCTGACTGAAGACCAGCAAAGGCGCCATTTGGAAGAACTCCGGCGTGAGCAGGAAGCCCTGCGCCACGCAGCCGAATCGCTGGCCCGCAAATGGTCGCAGCAGGCCGGAATAGGTCGGACCCAGTCTTCTTTGAACTCCCTTGAGCAGGCAGTCTCTCAGATGCGGGAGGCAGCGCGCAATCTAGAGCAACACGATCCGGGAATTGCGGCCGCCAGCGGCCGTCGGGCTTTGCAGAAGCTGCGCGATCAGCAAAAACGCATCGAGCGCCGGCAGGGGACTTCCACTGGTGATCTGGCGAGAGAACTCAGTGGCAAGGCCGAGCAACTGCAGGCGCAGGAAGATGAAATTCTTGCTCAGATGGAAGGATTTCACCCTTCCATGTCTGAAAAGCAACAGGGTATCAATAGAATCATTGCAGAAAAGGAGCATTTACAGGGGATGCTCCAAGAAACGGAAGATCTCATTCGGACGGCCGGTGCCGCCGGGCGTCAATCACAGCCTGAGCTCGAGCGGAAGGCCCGGGAAGCGCTGCGGTCTATGCAACAAGAAGACATAGAAGGGCGAATTGAGGCCAGCAAAACCGGTATGCTCGCCGGACAGCTGGAGGATGCGCTGGCCAGGGAGAGAGACATCGAACAGTCAATCCGCCGCCTCAGCGACCGCCTGCGTGAATTTGATCTGCTTGTTCCTCAGACTGGAGTTGCGCAAAATCAGCGGGCCGCTGCCGCCGCCGCTGCCTTGTCGGGTGAGCTGCAAACCCTTAAACAGCAAGTTGAAGCCCTGAGGTCAGGGCAGCAGAAGTCCACGCCGCCGGGTAGTGAGCCCGGAAACTTAGGCCCTGATTACCCAGCGGATTTGAATACTGTTCGCGATGGGCTGGCACGCAGCCGAAGATATGCCGAAGGCCTTCTGGAACCCTGGGCTCAGGGTGAAAGCTGGGCGGTGAATGCCAGATCAATTTATCGGGAATTGAGCCGTGCGCAAATAGAAGATTTTATCAACCAGCCTGCTCTTTGGCAGGCTCTGCTGGAACCCGCACGCGAGCTGGCTTCGCTTCTGCAGGCACAGATTGAGATGGAGCGACTCAACGACGGTGCCTTTTCTCCCGCAGAACAAGCACCGCCTTCACTCTATGAAGCCCAGGTTGAAACATATTACAGATCATTGTCCGAAATAGCCCAGAAAAGAGAGTAGACAGCACATGGCAGGAATAGTCGAATTTCTCTTTGGAGATGCGGAAGTTGTCTGGACAGAAGGGAATTTTACCTTACAGACACCCCTGGGAGCATATGCCATTGCCGGCGCTGTTGCTCTGCTGATCTTCGTTGTCCTTATTCTCTATCGACAGACAACCGCCCCTGCACCCCTCAGACTGAAAACAGTCTTGATCCTGCTCAGGTCCATGGCCCTGATAATCCTTTTGCTCTGTCTTTTGCAGCCCATTGTGACCATCTCATCGCCCAGACCTCGGGAAAGTTACGTCGGCCTCCTGATAGACAGCTCCGGCAGCATGAGCGTCGGCGATATGGAGCAGTCGCTCTCACGCGGCGAGAAGGCCACGGATCTGTTATACGGTGAAGACGGTTTGATCGAGCAACTGCAGAAAAACTTCACATTGAGGATTTTCGCTTTCGACCGCACTACCCGCCCCATCGCAGAGCCTGGAGATTTGTCTTTCACCGGTAGCAAAACACATATGGCCGGGGCTATGCAACACCTTGCCGAAGCGCTGCAAGGATTACCCTTTGAAGCCCTGGTATTGGTTACAGACGGTATCGACAACAGCAGCGAAGATCCGCTGCATATTGCACGCATCATCAATGCCGGAAAGACCCCAGTTCACCTCGTCGGTATCGGCGCCGATAGGGCAGCCAAAGATATTGAAATCAGCCAGGTCAGCACCTCTGGATCGGTCATGGAAGGGGGAATTTTCGAGGTGCAAGTCACGGTGCAGAGCCGTGGGTATACAGGGCAAGAATCTGATTTACTGATCGAGGTCGGTGAAGATATCGTTTCCGCCAAGAAGATCAAACTGGGACCCGACAACATGCTGCAGCGATACAGCTTTTACTTGACACCATTGCAAGAAGGGACCCTTGCCTACAGCGCGCGAATACCTCTACAGGAAGATGAAACTGTGAAGGAAAACAATATATTGCCATTTCTTGTGGAGAATCCCTCTAAAGAGGTTGAAATTCTGTACATCGAGGGGCATCCGCGCAACGAGTACAAATTTATCCGCCGGGCAGCTGAGACCGATACTGCCGTGCGCCTAAAAACATACTTGATGACAGGTCCACAAAAATTCCTTCGTCAGGGCATCGATTCGACCATGGAATTGGCGAGCGGGTATCCTGACAGTGAAGACGCGTTGTTTAAATACGACGCCGTCATTTTTGGGGATCTTACCAGAACCCTCTTTACCGACGAGCAATTAGCCTTGACCCGGGATTTCGTTTCTCGACGCGGAGGAGGCTTTCTCATGCTTGGCGGCTCGACTGCGTTTGACCCGGGATTTATCGGCACTCCAATCGAGGGTCTCCTGCCGGTGTCCCTGGTCAATGAAAAAGATCTGCCACCGGCCTTGCGCGGCGGCGTAGGTAAGGGCGATCATCCTACCGGGCAAACTTTCGCTCCGCGCCTGACCACCGAAGGACAGCGGTCCATGATTCTTCGTCTGGAGATTGAGGATGAGGTTAATCGAGAGCTGTGGCGTGATATGCCGCAGCTCCAAGGGATTAACGTCAGCGGACGGGCAAAGCCGGGCGCAGCTGTGCTGGCCGTCCATCCGACGCTCACTTTTCAGGGGGAACCTGTGCCGGTTTTGGCCTATCAGCGCTATGGTCGCGGCCGAACGATGTCACTCATGACTGCGACGACCTGGAGATGGCAGATGCTCAAACCCCATGAGGACACCTCACATGAGAGATTTTGGCGGCAGGTTCTGCGCTGGCTGA
>JARFQM010000155.1 GCA_029287755.1 Desulfofustis sp.
GGCTACTCCTCTGCAGTATCCTCAAATACCCTGGACAATCGGGCTGATCCTCTTCTTCCTGCTCGCTCTCTATAATCTGTTTAGTTCCACCTGGCTGCTGCTCTCCGGCCGCTGGGATGAACTGCGGGTTCTTTTTCAGCCGAAGGGATCGGCTGATGAAGTAAAAGAGGAGTTGCAGGACCTGGCTCAGCGTGAGACGAGGGGGGAGTAGAGATGCCGGTTACCGACATTCTGATATTCTTTCTGGCAGGTTTGACCCTACTGTTTTTAGGAATCCCCATTTCTCCGGTAATGGCAATAATTGGTCTTACCGGTGGCCTTTTAGCGTTTGGTTTGCCGTTTATGAACTCCATTGGCAACGTGGTCTGGGGGGTCCATAACTCGTTTATTCTCACCGCGGTACCGCTGTTTATCCTGATGGGCGAAATCCTGCTTCGCTCGGGTGTGGCCGATCGCATGTACGAGTCACTGGCCAAATGGATGAACTGGTTGCCCGGCAATTTGCTGCACACCAACATCGGCTGCTGCGCCTTATTCTCGGCCACCACAGGGTCATCAGTTGCCTGCGCGGCAACGGTGGGAACGGTGGCACTGCCAGCCCTGAGCGAGCGAGGTTTTTCCAAGAAGTTATCGCTGGGGTCCCTGGCCGCCGGCGGCACGATGGGAATTCTCATTCCCCCAAGCATCGCTCTGATCATTTACGGCAGCCTTACCAATAATTCTATAAGTCAGTTATTTGTGGCCGGCGTGATCCCGGGCATTGCCCTGACCTTTGCATTTATTGCCTACCTTATGTTTGCCAGTGTGTATGTCGGCAAAACCGGTACTGTTTCAGTTTCTTGGCCAGAAAGGATCAGGGCGCTGCCGGCGATGATACCGCCTCTGGTGATCTTTTTCATCGTCATGGGCTCAATCTACTTCGGACTGGCAACGCCAACCGAATCGGCGGCCCTGGGCATCATGGCTTCCCTGTTTTTTGCCTGGCGCAGCGGCCGGCTTACACTGGAAATGCTTCACAAGAGTTTTGTTAATACCGCCCAGCTCACCGGTATGATAATCCTCATTATTACCGCAGCGTTCATTCTGAACCTTACGCTCAGTCTTCTTGGAATTGCCGAGATGCTCACCCAGCAGGTGATGAGTCTGGATTTGACGTTCACTCAACTCACCCTGGTAATGATTGCGTTCTATATAGTGCTGGGTATGTTTCTCGACGTGTTGTCGATCCAGGTAGCAACCATTCCCATAGCCTACCCAATCATGACGGCAGCTGGCGCCGATCCTATTTGGTTCGGCATATTCATTGTCCTGATGAGTGAAGTGGCGATGATTACCCCGCCGATGGGAATGAACCTGTTTGTCATCCAGGGAGTGCGCCAGGACAAGGGACCGCTGTCTGATGTTATTTGGGGAGCAATGCCCTTTGCTCTGATAATGCTTGCCTTTACCGTGATGCTGATATTCTTCCCGGATCTCGTTACCTGGCTGCCTTCGAAAATGAAAGGATAACCATGAGCAGCAGTAATCATTACAAGGCGTCGGACAAGCGCCTCGTTGCTCTTGGCGGGAATGCAATCCACCCCGAAGGAATACGAGGCACCGGACAAGAGCAGTTCGACATTGCCTCCGAAGCGGCAAAAACGCAACCATCGCACATCTCGGGCAGGCCCACGGGGCGCTGCTGGGGAATACGGGCAGCCGAATTTCGCATTGATCAGAGGTAGAGTGAATTTCGAAAGCAACAAAGACGTTTTTTCTGCCGACTCAATCGGAGAATTGGCACTTCAGCGGATAAGGCTCTCGAGACGCTGGCGCATTATTGGTGTCTACCGATGCTGTTTCTATTGCCTGGACGATTCGGGAGAGATCCTCTGCATAGGGTCCGACCGAGTAGAACGGGGCCCCTTTACTATTAATAGCCCATCAATTGGTGGTCTGCTGGAAACCGGTATATCAGCCGGAGCCGTTCTCAACTCTGACGACAGTTGCCTCCATTTCAGGGATTTTTCCTGCTGCATTGATGTGGGTGGGGCCGAGATCTGGGATGCGGCTTTCCCGGTTTGCCCCGAACCCTTGACCAGCCTGGAAAGTGATGTTGATGTGTTAATTTCGCTTGCCCGGCGTCACGCGCCACTAGAAAGTCTGGGCCAGCTGATCCCCAGAACGTTCAAAGAAGCTTCCCGGAGTTCCACGGCAATCCCACTCTTGTCAGAACTTCTGCATGAAAGGGTGTGGGAATCAATAAAGTGCATCTGTCAGGATATTGAGGACAAAAGTCAGGAGGACAGCACAGCAGTGCTGGCGAATCACCTGACCAGTTTGATCGGAGCCGGTTACGGCCTGACCCCGTCGGGGGATGATTTTTGTTGTGGGGTAATCCTCGGGATAGCGAGAATGCAGAACCGTCGGGCAGCCGAAAGTCTGGCGATGGCTTTAAACGCAGCAGCCGAAGAAAGAACCACCACTCTCAGCCGCGCATTTTTTAGATCTCTGGCCGAAGCCAGAGTGTCGGAGACGCAAGACAGGCTGCTGAGCAATTTTGGCAACTCCGGGGTGGCCGATATACGGCCAATCCTGCTCAGAGCAGCAAGCCATGGCTCTACTTCCGGTTGGGATATGCTTGCGGGATGGGCCTTTGGCGTCGAGCTCTTCAGACAAAGATCGTTAACAGGTAAGGCAGCCTATGAAAAAGGGTGTGTATGCTGAGCGGCAGGTTTTTTCACCAGGCGCATTTTGAGTGCACTTTCCTCTTTTATGACCCAGTCGCCGGGGGACCTGGTGATAACCGTTACAGCGTGTGGTATAGGGCCGCTAAAAGCGGGAGATGAGTTAGGGGTGGAAGTAAAAGATATAGGGCGACTTAGTAACCCGGTGCACAATGACACGCCGTAATTAATCGAAATGGATGTAAGCATGTTCACTGCTACGACAATAGAAAATTCAAGTTATCATGACTCCGTGGTACTCATGCGAGTGGCGAGTCAGTTAAAAAAGCGCACGGGCGTGTCTGAAGTAGCTCTGTTCATGGGTACCCAGGGCAATCATGAATTACTGAATCAGGTCGGCCTTACGACTCCGGAGAGTCAGGGGGCAGGGCCTGAAGACCTGATCATTATTGTCAAGGCTGAGTCGGAAAAGCTCGCTGAGGCGATTACCTCACAAGCTGTCCAGATGCTTGCCTCCCGCCGGGATGAGGTCCAGGCCACCCTGGAATATCGACCCCGAACTCTTGAGCGGGCCTTGGAATACCTTCCGCGCGCCTCTCTTGCATCGATTTCTATCCCTGGTGAGTATGCCGCCAGGGAAGCATCACGCTGCCTCGACCGGAACCTCAACATCTTCCTTTTCAGCGACAATGTATTGCTTAAAGATGAACTGAAATTGAAAATGAAGGCTCTAGACAGGGGGTTGCTCTGCATGGGACCGGACTGCGGTACGGCCAGTATCGGCGGAGTGGGGCTCGGATTTACCAATCGGGTCAGCAGGGGAAGGGTCGGCTGCGTGGCCGCCTCCGGTACCGGCCTGCAGGCTGTCATGTGTCGGATTGATCAGCTCGGCGAGGGCGTGTCGCATGCAATCGGCGTCGGGGGTAGAGATCTGAGCCAAGAGGTTGGTGGATTAATGAGCCGTTATGCACTGCAGCTGCTCGATGAAGATCCATCGACGGAAATCATTGTCCTGCTCTCCAAAGCGCCTCACCCTGAAGTACGTGAGCGGTTGAGCGAGACCATTAAAAAATTACAGACCACGGTGATAGTTTACTTCCAGGGCGAGAGGACATTCTCCGTCGGAGAAGACCAGGCTGAGACTCTGGACGGTGTGGCAGAGCTGGCGGTCAGTTACCTGCAAAATAAACCGTACCACCCCGTGTCGTTCGGAGATCCGGGTCAGGTTAAGGAACTTCTCGAGCGTATGGGAGGCACCGCAGAAGGGCAACGCATCGTTGGTCTCTACGCGGGCGGAACGCTGGCTAAGGAGGCTCAATTGCTCATTCAGGATCTGGCAGGTAAGGTATCAAGTGATGTCGATGACGGGCACAATCACCTGGTGGTCGATCTGGGTGAAGACAAATATACCGTCGGTAAACCGCACCCTATGATAGCACCGGAAAACCGCACAGACATGCTGTTATCCCTGGCCGCCAATGAAAAGCTTGGAAATTGCGGAGTTCTGCTTTTTGATCTGGTGCTCGGTAATGGTTCTCATCTTGATCCAGCTACTGAACTGGTTTCAGGTCTCGAGGTGCTCAATGAAAGATATGGTATCTCCTTACCGGTTGTGGCGGCCGTGATTGGTACCGAGAAGGATCGCCAGTCAATTAATGAGCAGATAGAGCGTTTAAGGGAATATGGCGCTGCTGTCTTTGTCAAGAACAGTGAATCTGCCAGGTTTTCAGCCATCCTGACTGACCCTGCCAAACATGCCAGCCTGCTGGAGGTGTCTGATGAGCTCTAAACGAACGGTCCTTGGTCGAGAAATCCGGGTAATCAACATCGGAATAGAGCGTTTTTCAGAAGACCTGAAAGAAGCCAATGTGCCGGTAATCCAGATGGACTGGCGTCCCCCGGCGGGGGGCGACAGAAAATTGATCGAATTGCTGGACAGCCTTAATGAGGAATCCGGCCCTGATGTAAGTGAATAGGTGAACCCCTGCCATTTAAGAGTCGTCTATGAAAATTGAAGAAGCTAATCAACTCTGTCTCGAGAAAATTCAATCCAGCACCGCCATCTGGACCGATATAAAACCGGCTAGGGAGGTTGTTCCCGGAATGGATGATTACACCGTCCTGCATGCAGGTCCGCCGGTAGCCTGGGACAAAATGTGCGGACCGATGCGCGGCTCAATCACCGGGGCCTGCATTTTCGAGGGCTGGGCCAACACTCCGGAAGAAGTCGAGAAAATCGCTACGAGCGGTAAACTGATTTTCGATTCAAGCCATCATCACCACGCTATTGGCCCGATGTCCGGCATCATTACCCCGTCCATGGAGGTTTCGGTCGTAACCAATGATGTTCACCACCTGGAAACCTATGCAACCCTTTATATGGGTATCGGCAAGGTGCTCAGACATGGCGCATTCGACGACGAAGTAATGGCAAAACTTCGATGGATGAACCAGGAACTCGCTCCCCTCCTAAAAAAAACGCTGGCCGAGGCTGGCGGTGTCGATCTTAAAAGTATTGTGGCGCAGGCGCTGCAGATGGGCGATGAACTGCACAACAGGAATAGGGCCAGCAACGCGCTGCTGCTCAACAGTCTCGTCCAGCATATGATCAAGGTAGGTCCCCAGGGCCTGGTGATTAAAGCCATTGATTTCATAGATAAGGCGGGGCATTTCATTCTTAACGCCGTCATGGCCGGATCCAAAGGGATGCTCGATGCCGGCGCCCATATTGAGAACTCCACCATCGTTAGCGCCATTGCCCGCAACGGTTACGAAACCGGTATTCGCGTCAGCGGTTTGGGCGATCAGTGGTTTACAGCACCTGCACCGATGATCGAGGGAGTATATTTCCCAGGCTTCGGGCCGCAAGATGCAAACCCCGACATGGGGGATTCTGCCATAACCGAAACCATTGGCCTCGGATCATTTGCAATGGCAGGGGCGCCTGCCGTAGTTGAGTATATTGGTGGCACGGCGCAGTTCGCCATGGAGACGTCCCTGAAGATGTATGAGATCACAGCTGGCGAGCACCAAACCTATAAAATCCCGCCCCTTAACTTCCGGGGCACTCCACTGGGAATTGATATTCGCAAGGTGGTCGAAACAGGAATCACCCCCGTGATAAATACAGGAATTGCTTGCCGCCGTCCCGGCGTAGGGCAGATTGGAGCCGGTCTTACCGCGGCCCCGATGGAGTGTTTCAGCAAAGCGCTCGAAGCTTTTGTAAGACAACGAGTCAAGTAAATGTTAATAGCGAGGATTACCCAGTGACTACCTTTAAAAGCGGACGCCATTTTCTGCAAATCCCTGGACCGAGCAACGTACCGGACAGAATTCTGCATGCCATCGGTCGGCCGACCATCGATCATCGCGGACCTGAATTCCAGAAACTCTCGGAGGAGGTGCTCATCGGTTCCAGGCGG
>JARFQM010000274.1 GCA_029287755.1 Desulfofustis sp.
GAGTTGATCCAATGGCCAGCATTTTTTGTGTTAGTCCTATTGACACACTTACATTGCTTCGGTATGCCTATCTCGGTCAAAATGCGAAATTCTTGCTGACCCTGCATTCCAGTAACGCGAAAGCTTCCAGGCAGTCGTGACAATAAGAAAAGCCAACGGTTTTTCAGGAGTCAAGGAAACAAGGCAGAGCATTTTTCCCATCAGAGTAATAACGGACTTCAATCGTGTTCTCTTCTGGGTCCCTAAAGTAAATTGACGTGCCAGTCCCATGTGCTCCCCAGCGCTTGACTGGCCCTTCCTCAATAACAACACCTTTCTCATTGAGCCTTGCCTGAAGGGCTTTTGAGCCAGCTTCGTCAGTCGCAAAACAGAAGTGGTTGAGGTTAGGACGACATACTTCCTCTGGGTTGGTTTTCTCCCACATTTTTTTCGGGAAAAGGTCGATAATGCTGTCCGCAGAAAGCCTTACAGAGGGGAAGGGAACCTGCCCCGCAGCAAACTCCTCAAGCCTCTCGCCCGGCAATTGCAGAACTTCAGTATAAAACTTGACCATTTTATCAATATCGACAACGTTAATAACAATATGATCGAATATGAACTCCATGCCTATTCCTCCAGTGTCTGTAAAGGTTTAGAGTGCGAACTTGAATAAGACAATGCCGATATACTTTCAAGGATGGTTACATGCCAATTATACTTGGTCGTAAGTTGAGGTCAAAGTGGAGAGGTCCTGGTTTGTACTACCATATTGTTCAGAGGGGCTGCACTTGACCAAACCTGGAAATTCTTATTGATTCTGCAATCCAGTACCGCCGAAAGCTTCTTAAGCCTGTCTTCAGGCCTGATGAAAAACTGTCCAAAGATGGAGGAACACAATGGAAACTAAACTAGCGGAAGTAATCGTTGAGGCTTGCGTACAGAATGGTGTTAAAGCTGAGATCAAAGATAATTTTTCAGCATCTTGGATGCGTGGGAGAAACACTACTGGCGTTGTGATACTAGACGGAGATTTAGCCCAATTTTTAACAGCCATCATTGCCAATGCTCACCTCTTTGTCGATGGCCAATTACCCAAGTTCTCTGTCAAAGAGAGGTTATCCCTGAGTCCCTTTAAGCTTAGCTTGATCCTTTACTAAGTGTACTGATTTGCAACATGCTAACCACCTCTGAAACCATCCTGTTCATCACCATCTGGTTGTTAACCGACAGTCGATTATTCTTCGGCACGCGGTCAAAAACCCGTAAACGCCGAATCGCAAAAGAGACTGCTTTGAAGGGGAAATAACACGGGCCTGGAATCCTCTACCTTGAGGACCCCAGGATCTATAAACGAGGGGATTTCAGCACTTTTTGCCGGGGGCCTCACCCGGATGACACTGGCAATCGTCGCTTGCAGCCGATCCAGAACTGCAACCGCCACGCAGGCCTTTACGTTTGAGCAACAGGCCGGCGGCCAGCCCGGCAAATGCGAGCAGAAAGAATATCAGAGCAACCAGGTAAATTTTCATGGGCCTAACTTTTCGAAGTGCACCAATTTAGAGGTCAGCCAACCCCTGTGAGTGACGAATCATTCGCTTCATCGCCTTCTCTTCCTGTTTTTTTAATTTATCAATAAGGTTGGTCAGCTCCCTGTCGGTACTATGCTCGAGCAGGTGTGCAAAATAGTTGATCAGGCTGGTTTTGTAGGTGACCGCCGACTTGACCAGTTGGTCAAGGTCCGTCCTGGCAGCCTCACCGAGAATCTCTTTCTGCGCAATGGGGAAAGAGATCTCCACCCCCTTGAACCAGTGCTCGAGCACCTTGTGCGAGGCATCTTGACAGAACTCTCCCAACGCCAGCGCCCTGTGCAGCTCGTGATCGATCAGGTAGTCGAGCATCAGACGGACCCGCGGCGAAACGTCACCGTCTGCCATGTCCTGGTAGTAGTCGCTGACCTTGCGATGATAATCCGGGGCCAGGTGCTGCAAAATTGTCCTTGTCTGTTCAAAGCGCATGATCAGCTCCCGTCAGATTCCGAAATCATCATACAAAATGTTTTCATACTCCACACCCAGATTATACAGCATCTCGGTGGCCGCCTTGTTCATCATCGGCGGGCCGCACATGTAATACTCACAGTCCTCGGGCGCCGGATGGTCGGCCAGGTAGTTGTCGCAAAGGTACTGGTGAACGAAGCCTGTGGGACCGGCCCAATTGTCCTCCGGCAAAGGATCGGATAACACCAGGTGCCAGTTGAAGTTTTCATGTTTCTCGGCAAGGTCGTTAAATTCATCGACGTAGAAAGCTTCACGCAGACTGCGGGCACCATACCAGAAAGAAATTTTTCGTTTCGAATTGAGCCGTTTGAGCTGGTCGAAAATATGCGAGCGCATCGGAGCCATGCCGGCACCACCGCCAATGAAGACCATTTCGGCGTCCGTATCCTTGGCATAGAATTCGCCGAAAGGGCCGGAGACCATGACCGTGTCGCCGGGTTTCAGGGTGAAGATAAAGGAAGACATCTGGCCTGGCGGTGCATCGGGGACAGCAGGCGGCGGCGGGCAAACGCGCACGTTAAGCATGATAATGCCTTTTTCATCGGGATAATTGGCCATCGAGTAAGCCCGCATGATCGGCTCATTGACTTCGGAGCAGTACTGCCAGAGGTCGTACTTGTCCCAATCGCCACTGTACTCAGGTGCAATCTCCATCGCCTTGTATTCGGCGACATGTGGCGGGGCATCGATCTGGATATAACCGCCGGCCCGGAAATCCAGGTCTTCTCCCTCCGGCAGTTCCAGGACCAGTTCCTTGATGAAGGTCGAGCAGCTTTCGTTGGAACGAACCCGGCACTCCCATTTCTTGATGGAGAAAATTTCGGCTGGCAGTTCAAGGTCCATATCCTGCTTGACATTGACCTGGCAGGAGAGCCGGTAACCCTCTTTGGCTTGCCGCTTGGTGATATGGGCGGTTTCGGTCGGCAGAATGTCACCGCCGCCCGATTTGATCATGACACGGCACTGAGCGCATGTGCCGCCTCCGCCACAGGCCGAAGGGATGAAGATATCGTTGTTGCTCAGAATATTCAGCAGCTTGTCGCCCGGATCAACGGACAGGCTTTTATCCTCGTCATGGTTGATCTTGAGCAGGACCTTGCCTGCAGGGATCAGCCACGACCTGGTGATCAGGATGAACCCCACCAACAGCATGACGATGCCGGTAAATATCAGTACACCCAGGCCTATCTCAATCATCATCCCTGCCCTTACAGCTGGATTCCGGAAAATGCCATGAACGCCATGGCCATGAGTCCTGTAATCATGAATGTGATCCCCAGGCCACGCAGGCCCTCCGGAACATCGGCGTATTTCAGTTTCTCACGGATACCGGCCAATGCGACAATCGCCAGGGCCCAACCGGTCCCGCTGCCGAAGCCGAAAACAACACTCTCGGCAAAGGTGTAGTCCCGCTCCACCATGAACAGCGAGCCACCCAAAATGGCGCAGTTCACCGTGATCAACGGCAGGAATATGCCGAGCGAGTTGTAAAGCGCCGGGACGTAGCGATCGAGCACCATTTCGAGGACCTGTACGATCGCAGCGATCACACCGATATAGCAGATCAGGCCGATGAAAGTCAGGTCGGTGTCGGAGACACCGAGCCAGGAGAGCGCCCCGGGCTTGAGGAGAAACTGAAAGATCAGGTTGTTGGCCGGAACCGTAATCGTCTGCACCACGACCACCGCAACACCAAGTCCGAAGGAGGTATCAACCTTCCTCGATACTGCCAGAAAAGTACACATACCGAGGAAAAAGGCGAGCGCCATATTCTCGATGAAGATCGACTTGATCAGGAGACTGAGATAATGTTCGAGCATCTAGTTCTCCTCTTCAACCTGGTCGGTTTTCCAGGTGCGCAGGGCCCAGATCAACAAGCCGATGATGAAAAATGCGCTCGGCGGTAGCAGCATCAAACCGTTGGGGAGATACCATCCGCCTTCACTGGTGGTTGGCAGGATACTGAAGCTCAACAACTTGCCGGCGCCGAACAGCTCCCGGAAAAAAGCCACAATAATAAGGACAATACTGTAACCGAGGCCATTGCCGACTCCATCGAGGAAGCTTAAGCCCGGCGGGTTCTTCATGGCGAAGCCCTCGGCACGGCCGAGAACAATACAGTTGGTAATAATCAAACCGACGAACACCGACAGCTGCTTGCTGATGCCAAAAGCATAAGCCTTGAGGAACTGGTCAACGATAATGACCAGAGTTGCGATAATTGTAATCTCCACGATGATGCGAATACTGTTCGGGATCTGCTTGCGAATCAGGCTCACCGAAACGTTGGAGCCGGCGATAACGAAGGTGACCGCGAGCGACATGACGATCACGGTCTCCAG
>JARFQM010000278.1 GCA_029287755.1 Desulfofustis sp.
CCGGTGGCCGTTTACCTCGGCATGGCTCTCATAGACGCGAAGCTGTTTGCAGCCGACCACACAGGTCTTCTCCAACCGCACCGCCACCACCGAGGCGTGCGAGGTCTGGCCGCCGCGGGAGGTAAGCAGCCCATCGGTCAAGGAAATGATGGTGATGTCTTCGGGAACGGTGTCCTGGCGGATCAGGATGAGCGGCGTCTCCGGCTCTCTGGCCCGCAGCAGGGCGATGTCCTCACTGGTAAACACCGCTTTGCCCGCCAGTGCCGAGCCTGACACGCCAATACCCTTGGCAAGCGTCGATTGATCCAGGTCCGGTGATTCCACAAACACGTTGAGGAGCTCTTTCTGCTTGATGGTAATCATGTCACGGGTCTGCAGAATGTAAAGATCCTCGGAATCGGGGCCTTCAAAGGTGAACTCGATTTCCTGGGGGCTCCAGCGTTTGTCATAGACCAGTTCCCTGGAAATGGAAAGAAGCTGCTGGTAAATCTCGGGGAATCTGATTTCCAGGGTTTCATCCCGGGAGCGGCCGTCGATCCCTGCCTGTTCGATGGAAATCGGATAGGAGGTCACCAGTCCCGAGACAATATCCTCTCCCTGATCCTGGTAGGCGTAATCACCCCAGAGAGCCACCCGCTGTACTTTACGATACGGGTGGGCCGTGAACAGCACGCCGGAACCGGAGCCTTCACTGCGGTTGCCGAAGACCATGGCCTGGACAATGACCGCCGTGCCCCAGGATGGAGAAACATCCATGATCCGACGGTAATCGATGGATTTCTGGTTGTCCCACGAGTCCAGCACCATCTCGATGGCGCCGATCAACTGGAGCCAGGGATCGTCGGGAATGCCGAGTCCCCGCCGCCGCACCAGCTTCTGGTAATTCAGGGCCAGCTCTTTCATCTGCGCAGCGGTGAACTGGCGCTTAAGGACGACCTGGTGGCGCGCCTTGGCCTCGTCCATCAATTCCTGAAAATCTTCCCTCTCGACCCCGGAAATCATGGCCCAGGACTGCAGAAAACGTCGATAGTTGTCCCAGGCAAAATATTCGTTGCCGTGGGCGTTGATGAATTCCTGCACCAGATCTTCATTCTGGCCGACGTTGTGGACCGTGGCCATCATTCCCGGCATAGAGATGGCACTGCCGCTGCGTACCGAGAGCAGCAGCGGCTTCTCGTAAGAACCAAACACCTTGCCGGTCTGCTCCTCGATATCGGTCAAAGCTTTTCTGATCTGCTGCATGAATTCCTGCCTGGCCTTGGAGAATCCGAAAATTACCTCGCGGCAGCGGAACACCTCGGTGGTGATCACGAAGGCAGGCGGTATCTGCTTATGTTCCTCCGTCAGGGTTATCAGGTTGAACCCTTTATTGCCGAGATGGATGAGGTCGTGGGTATAGGGATTGACCCGGTCAAGCAGCGAGATCGCGTTCTCGGGGTTGTAGGTCATCAGCAGATCGAGCGTTCTCTCATCCAGCACTTCCCGCTGACTCTCGAGGGTCTGAATGATCCGCAGAATGAAATTGTCCAGATGCTGGAGCCCGAACGCCGAGGCAATGAGGTCTCTTAAAAAGCCCTCGGAAATCGAGTGGACGGTGTTGCCCATCTCCGACTCGTTCCACAGCGTCTTGTAGCGCGGCAGCAGATTGTTGCCGCCGATCTGGGGGATGATCAGCGACAGGTTCTTCTGATGAATATTGGTGTAGTAGGCATAAATAACATCTTTTACGCCCTCCGACAGACCGCGGAAAATATCGAGGTACTGGGTGTAGGAAAAACGTCTGATTTTGAGAGAGCTGACCAGCAGGGCCAGGTAGGTGTCAAGTTTTCGGGAGGCGATGCCCTCGATCTGCAGGGCCCTGCGATAGACTTTAAGGCACCTGGTGATCGAGTAAAACGTCGCCTTGGTGATAAAGGATAGATTTACCGTGGCCGGCAGTAGCTCCAAATAGATGTTGGCCAGATTCTCCAGCCGAAAGGTAAGCGACAGGCTGTCGAATTTCTTTTCCCGGTAGCGACCATAGACTGACGGGATGTCGACCGCGATGTGCCGTTTGTAATAGATATCCTCACGGGCCTCGAAGTGCTCGTCGGAGAGGATGATTTCCTTGAGATTCTCCAGGGCGTCCAGCGTTGCCTCGAGGATGCCGAAGGTGTCTCTGGCGTCGATTTTGTCCAGCAGAGGCTCCATCTCCGGAAAGCCTTCGGCTGCCGCCTGTTTGAGTTCGGAGCGCAGCTCCTGGAAGCCCAGATTGTATTTTTTATGAATCAGCCTGAACATCCTGACCAGCAACAGGAAACGGCGTCGTTCCTGGGGCTTGCAATCCTGCTGCTCATCAACGAAAGAGGTGAGCATCTTCTGGCCGACCTGAAAGACGTCGTCGATCTGGAACAGCTCGAACCGCTCGAAGACCCGGTTGACCAGCAGGTTCTGATGGTCAACGAAAACGCCGGTATCACCAATCTGGGTATACACTTCGGCGGGAATAAAGGGGCCCAGCTGTCGTTTATCCCTGGTTTTCCAGAACATGAAGATGGCCCGGATGAAGTCGACGATCAGGTTCGAACTCTCGACGTGACTCTGCTTCCTCAGAAAATGGATGAGCACGTCCTTGCGCCGGTGAATCTCGTCGAGCTCGGTGGAGACATCGCGGAGCTCCCCTTCGGCCCCGATCTCGTTGAAAAAGACGGGCATCAGTTTGGTAAACTGTTTGGTCAGGTTGTAGATCGGTTCGATGGGCTGGTTCAGCAGCTCGGTGATGTCTCGCTGAAAAAGATCGGTGTCCTTGACGCAGGTGCCGGTCAGTTTCAGATGTATTATCAGGGCCGAAAAGAGTGTCCCGCACCATTTCGGCTCCTGCATGATCAGGTTCAGCCAAACCCTGATATTGTTCAGGTGGGCGGGGTTGATGATCGGCTGCCAATCCTCGTCGACACCCGATACATTGGCGGGTTGAAAACCGAAGCGCACGACCCCCCAGAGAAAGGCCTCCACCATCCTGCTGTTGCCCCGTTTGAATACTTCGCCGCCCAAAACCTGGATACATTGCAGCGAAGTGTGGGGGTACTTGCGCACGTTCGCCTTGAGCAGCTCGAAAGTGGTCAGCAGAAATTCCTCTATTTCTTCAAAGCTCTGCCGCCGCACCAGGATAACCAGGCTGGAGTTGATTTCCCGCAGCGTCTCCTCGTGGATGAGATGAAGCCCCTTGGTGTCCATGATCTTGAACATGAAGAGCAGCTTCAGGTTTTCCGCAGGATGGGCGGATTCACCCTCTGCCGGAGGTGCGGTCAGAGCCGGGTCGGCGATCTGGCCGAGATAACCGGGAATTTCCTTGTAGATCCGCACTATTTCTAGGTGTGAGGGCAACGCCAGCAGGCTGGAGAGGGCGGATGCTGAATCAGCTTCTCCACCGATGAGCTCGAGTTCACGGTGATGCTCCTGCAGCGCTTCATGGGAGATCCTGGCGAAGGTATCCCCGCCCGGCAGACCCGAGAGTCCGGAAGGATTGTGCTGGGCAATCCAGGATAGGGGATCATCCTCCTGGAGCCAGTAGTCATAATTTATCTGCAGAACCAGCTGGAGCAGGCGGGCGGCCGATTGACAGTCCCAATCGATCCCCAGTCGTTCGACCTGGGAGCGGAGCCTGGCGATTACCCGCTTGACCGATTGGCGGCCGTGGATCAGATGAATCAACACCTCTTCATCCCCTGTTCCCAGCTCGATGAATCGGTCAAAAGTGTCGTTGAGTTGCTGCTCGAAAGCAGCCAGGTCGCTACCATTGAGCTGGCTGGTGAGCTTGTCTATCCAGTCCCAGTGCGCCTCGAAAATCCGGGAGAGCAGCCCGCTGTTCTTGAGCGAATCCCGGGCGGCCTCGAAAAAGAGACCGGAAAAGAGGGAGAAGGCTTCGGGCCCGCAGCCGGTCTTGATGTAGTGCTGGAAATTTTTCAGCACAAAACTCCTGAGCAGCGGCAGGATGATGTTCCAGTTACGGTAGGGATGGCAGATTTCGTAGAGGAGGCTTTCGAGCCGGGTGTGGATCCCCCGGTACTTTTCCACCACCTCCAGCAGCCTCATCAGATCCGGACGGATTTCCACATGTTCAGCGGTCTCAAGAAGATTTGCCTTGAGAGCGTCCGACTCGATGCTGCGATGGCTGACCGTATTCATCTGAGCTCAGTGTGAAGAAGCGCCTATCCCTAGCCCGGTTCCCGTCCCGGCGGACAGGATGAGGCAGGTTACCATTAAGGCTATACCGGTTGGCGCGATTCCATATGCAGAATCAAATCGAGCATCCGGTTGGAATAGCCCCACTCATTATCGTACCAGCTCATGACCTTGACCGTTTTGCCGATGACCTTGGTGCACTGGCCGTCAACGATGGAGGAGCGCGGATCACCCTGAAAATCAATTGACACCAGCGGCAGTTCGGTATAGCCGAGATAACGGTTTGCCGCCTCGCTCAGGGCCTGGTTTACCTCGGCAACGGTGGTCTCTTTTTCAACCTCCATCACCGCATCGACCACCGAAACGGTGGGAGTCGGCACCCGCACCGCCAGACCGTCGAATTTTCCTTTCAGCTCCGGAATGACCAGTGAGACTGCGGCAGCGGCACCAGTCTTGGTTGGGATCATCGATAACGCCGCGGCCCGCGCCCTGCGCAGATCGGAGTGGGGAAAATCGAGCAGCCGCTGATCCCCGGTATAGGCATGCACGGTGGTCATCAGTCCCCTCTCAATGCCAAAATTATCAAGAATTACCTTGGCCATCGGAGCCAGACAATTGGTCGTGCAGGAAGCATTGGAGACGATGTGGTGGGTGGTCGGATCATACTCGTCCTCGTTCACCCCCATGACAAAAGTCTTCACATTTCCCTTGGCCGGGGCCGAGATAACTACTTTCTTGGCTCCACCGTCAATGTGGGCCCCTGCCGAATCAGCGTCACGAAAGATTCCGGTACACTCGGCCACGTAATCGACCCCGAGATCTCCCCACCTGATATCGGCAGGATTCTTGTGACTGGAGACGGCAATAGCCTTGCCGTCGACAACGATGCCGTTGTCATCGCTGCTCACTTCGACCCTGGCGGTTCCCATAACCGAGTCGTATTTGAGCAGGTGGGCGAGGGTTGCGTTATCAGTGAGGTCGTTTATGCCCACGACCTCGATATCGGCAAAGGCCTGGTCCTCACCGATGGCTCTGAAAATATTTCGGCCGATGCGGCCAAAACCGTTGATGCCTATGCGTACTGTCATTGTCTTTCTCCTTTTGTCTTATATTCTGAACGGGAGTTCCCATCTGGCATGGCAGGGGAACCGGCTCATAATTTTTTATCCGCCCTGCATGTTTTATAAAGTTGCACATAGTCCTGCATGACCCGTTTCCAGGTATGCTGGTCTTGTATTTTCTCCAGCGCCGCCGCCTGCATTTCCCTGATCCGCGGTCTATCTGAAAACGCAGCGAGCGCCCGATGCAGCGCCTCGCACAGGTTTTCCGGGCTGTTCTCCCGGTAGGCGAAGCCGGTCACTCCATCCACCACTTTTACCAGGCCGCCTATATGATGGACAATCGGCAGATTCCCGAACAACTGGGCTATGTAGTCGGTCAGACCGCACGGTTCGTAGCGTGACGGAATAACAAAAAAATCCCCGGCGGCGTAAATCTGGTTGGCCAGCTGTGGGTTGTAGGCCCGCAGAAAACAGAGCTGACCCTGATAACGCGGGTCCCGGGCCACCGACGCCAGTGACTGTTCAAGCTTCTCCGAGCCGCTGCCCAGGCACACCACCGACGCCTCGACCTCGTCGTCCAGGAAGAGTTGCACAGCTTCGATCAGAATATCGACGCCTTTCTGTTCGCTGAGCCGGCCGATAAAGCTAAACAGCGGCCGGGCAGAATCCTCACTCAGAAAACCGATGCGCTCCTCATCGTCACCAGGCGGCAGGCTGAGCTCGGCCAGCAGCGCCTCTTTGCAGAGCTCTTTTCCGCTCAGCTCCTCGGCCGTTCCGCCCACTTTGAAGCCGGCGGCTAGGTCCATTTTCTGAGGATCTGCCGGGTTGAACGCCTCGTCGTCGATACCATTGGTGATACCGACGATGACGACACCGCTGTCGAGAAGTCGATGACCGAGCCAACCGGTCAAGTAGTCGGCATCCGTCTGCTGCAGTTCATGGGCATAGTTCTCACTTACCGTGCTGATGGCGGCATAGGGCGCCGCGGCGAGAAAGGGGTCGAAACTGTGCTCGAGCAAAGAATTCTGAATCACCCGCCGGGGCAGACCGGTGATGGCCTGCACAAAGGGCAGATCGGAAACCTCCTGGTGGTAGCCGACTCCGGCATTATGAATGGTCACCAGCGGGGCAGAGTCACGGAAATAATTCCGATAACCGCTGCACTCCCTGATGAGGGCTGGAACAATGGCGGTATGACCGTCGTGGCAATGGATGATCTGCGGTTTCTCCTCCAGCAGCATGAGCAAATCAAGACCGGACTTCTGCAGCAGAACATTCATGGCAAAATAGTCCAGGTGCCCCTGCCCCATGACTTTCCAGGGCTCGCGCTGGGATTCCTCCCTGGTATAGGTGTACACCCCCTGTTTCTCGAGGAAGCGCTGGGCCTCCAGCAGATAGATATGAACTCTGTCCTGAACCCCGTGCCAGACCCCGACTCTCTCCCTGCGCTCCAGGTCGGCATAATCCATGGCCACATCGAATTCCAGGAATCTGTCAGGATAAAGGGGATCCCGCAGCCTGGTAAAACCGAGGAGTTCGGGCTCCATGAATCCGTAGCAGGGCAGCACCACGCTGACTTTCCTGTTGTTCCAGCGGGCCAGAGACGTGGCCAGCTGGGAAACCACGTCTTTCACCCCACCGGCGCCGGCGAGACGGCCGTACTCACGGCTGAACATCCATACCGAAGTTATCGACTGTTGTTCCGACGCTTTCATATCACTCGTGTTCCCTGCCGGGGAAACCACTTTAATGCGAGCCTTTTGCAAAACTAAGATTGTCGTTCAAAATCAAACCATGCGAGAAATTTTACCACAGCCATATGATTGATATACCGAGGATAAAATTTTGAGCATAACGCAGAGTGTGGGCGAAAAGATCGTTTTGCAAAGGGCTCATGCTATAATATTTCTCACTAAACAGGGCGTATCAACCTAACGGTGAATAACTCATACGGGGAGAAACTGCCTGCTTCAACTGAACTAACTATCGTTTCTATCCCGAATCTGTCAAGACAGCCGCTGACGATTGGCTTGAGATCGGTGTCTGCCTTGCCCGCAATCCCGCTCCACGACCGCTGCAGACTCACCAGTAGATGCTCAGGGGATAATCCGCGAAGGTCACCATAGAACAATTCACTGCAAATAGCAATTTGAACGCTTCTTTAACGACTCGGCGTCCAGGGAATCCAGGCCGCCCTGCATTGACGCCCCAGACTCCAGTCTCTATAGTATGCGCATCCCACCAACCAGACAACTTGCGGAGAAACGACTATGAAGAGCGGATATGTAGTGGTGAAAACATCTAAAACCATGGAACTTGTCGATATTAGCGTGTTGCTGTCCAGAGAACTCAAGAACTGTGCCATCGACCAGGGTGTCTGCCTGCTGTTCAACCCGCACACCACCGCCGGACTGACAATCAATGAGGGAGCCGATCCTGCCGTCAGGGTCGACATAGTTGACGGTTTCCGGAAAATGGTGCCGCTGGCTCATCCTTTCAAGCATATGGAAGGCAATTCACCGGCCCACATCATGGCCAGCCTGATGGGCTCCTCGCTCAGCATCGCCATCGACAACGGCGAATTCACCCTCGGTACCTGGCAAAAAATCTTTTTCTGCGAATTTGATGGCCCCCGAACCAGAAAAGTGCACTATCATCTGCTCACTGAGATATGAGCGACTATTCCTCCTCTCCCCCAGATCCTGGGGCCATCTGTTTTGGGCTCAGTCCTGAACTCGACCGGCAATCGTGTGCCGCCTACCTGCGATTGCTGGGGCGGACTGAGCTGGCCCAGACACTTTCGTCACGACTCTCACCCCGGGAAATCGAGGAATTGATCGACTTGATCAGCAGCCTGATGAGAAAACATCTCTCCGCGCCTGAGTATCATTCGCTCTTCCTCAACGATCAGCACCCCCACCCTAATCTGGATGACCAATGAACAAGACGCACCTGTATGATCTGAGAGGTTTTCTTGATCTGCTCAGAGATGAAAACGACCTGCTGGTCATCGAGGAAGAAGTTGACCCCTTTCTGGAGATCGCTGAGATCCACCGCCGAGTGATTTACAAGCAGGGCCCTGCGCTCCTGTTCACCACGGTCAAAAACTCCGCCTTTCCCGTAGTAACCAATCTCTTCGGTACTGCCAGGAGACTGGACCTGGCGTTTGGCAGCAAGCCCCAAGAGTTCGTCAGAGATATCGTCAATCTGGCGGAAACGATCATGCCCCCCACACCGGCAAAATTATGGCAGAACCGTAAACTCTTCCTGGACGCCACCAAGATTGGCCTAAAGAACATCAGAAGCGCCCCGATCCTGGAAAACTGCCAGCAACCCGCCAGGTTGAGCAGTCTGCCAATGCTTACCTCCTGGCACAGCGACGGCGGACCTTTCGTCACCCTGCCACTGGTTTATACCGAGCACCCGGTGAACGGCAGCCACAACCTGGGCATGTACCGGATTCAGAGGCACAGCGACACTACCACCGGAATTCACTGGCAGATTCATAAAGGCGGCGGCTATCACTATTTCGAGGCGGAGAAACGCAACGAACCCTTGCCGCTCACCCTCTACATAGGCGGACCGCCTGCCCTGATGCTGTCGGCCATCGCCCCGCTGCCCGAGGATATTCCCGAATTGATGCTCACGTCCCTGCTGCTGGGCTCCAAACTGCCCATGGTCCAGGACCCCCGCGGCGGACATCGCCTGGTAGCGCACGCCGAATTCGCCGTCAAAGGCATGGTGCCCCCGGGGCTGCGCCATCCCGAGGGTCCCTTTGGGGACCATTATGGCTATAATTCACTGGAACACGACTACCCGGTCTTTCAGGTTTCCCACCTCTACCACCGCAGCGATGCCATCTATCCGGCTACCGTGGTGGGCAGACCGCGGCAGGAGGATTTTTTCATCGGCGACTACCTCCAGGATCTGCTCTCACCTCTGTTTCCACTGGTGATGAAAGGGGTCAGAGAACTCAAGACCTATGGCGAAACCGGATTCCATTGTCTTGCTGCAGCGCGGGTTGCCGATCGCTATCCCCGGGAGGCCTTTGCTGCCGGGTTGAGAATTTTGGGTGAGGGTCAGCTGTCGCTGACCAAATTTCTGATCATCACCGACGGCGCAGTCGATATCACCGATTTCAAGGCGCTCTGGACCCATGTCCTCGAACGGGTCAACTGGGAGCGCGATCTGTTCGTCTTCGCCAATGTCTCCCAAGATACCCTCGATTACACCGGTCCCTCGGTTAATAAGGGTTCCAAGGCCATGCTCATGGGCCTGGGGCCCGGCAAGCTCAGGACCCTGCCCGCCTCCTTCAGCGGCAGCCTGCCTTCCGGCTGCGACAAGCCAGTCGCTTTTCTCCCCGGGACCCTGGTGGTGCAGGGGACCCCCTACGAAGAGGATGAGGGGCTGCCGGCCAGACTGGCCTCCTCCCCCGAACTCCAGGATTGGCAGGTGGTGCTTCTGGTGGACGACAGTGGGGAGGCCACCGTTTCCATGCAGGAATTTTTATGGACTTTTTTCACCCGTTTCGAACCCGCTGCCGACATTCACGCGGCCGCCACTTCGGTCAGGCGATTTCACGTGGGCCTGACTTCCCCGGTGGTCATCGACTGCCGAATGAAACCATGGTACACCGAGGTGCTCGAGGTGGACGCTGCAACAAGAGCGCTGGTGGATGAAAAATTCGACCGGATCATTCCCCGACAATGGCGCTGAATCGGACCATCCGACTGCAGAAATTTCTCGCTGAGTGCGGGGTGGCCTCGCGCAGAAAAGCAGAGCAGCTGATCAGCCGGGGAGCGGTCAGTGTCGATGGCAGAACCATTACCGAGATGGGCTGCAAAATCGATCCGAAGCGGCAGGAGGTCCGCTATCAGGGAAGACTCATAAAGCCTAAGACCAAGTGGACCTATATACTGCTGAACAAACCCAAGGGCTATGTCACCACCATGTCCGATCCCCAGGGCCGGCCCATAGTCACCTCTCTGCTCAAAGATCTCGACACCAGGTTGTTTCCGGTGGGCCGCCTTGATATCGATAGCGAGGGCGCCTTGCTGCTCACCGACGACGGCGCGCTGGCCCACAAAATCCTGCACCCGAGCCACGAGAGCACCAAGACCTACGAAGTGGTGGTCAAGGGGATTGTCAGCCAGGGGAAAATCAGAAAACTGGAACAGGGTATCGAAATCGAGGGTAAAAAGACCTGGCCGGCAAAAATATCCCAGGTGAAAAAACAGGGTTCGGCCTGCCGTCTGGAGATCTCCATCCATGAAGGCCGCAAGCGTCAGGTGCGAAGAATGTTCGAAGCAATCGGCCACCCGGTGATCAACCTCAAGAGAACAGCTTACGGCAAACTCCAGCTCGGTTCCCTGAAAAGCGGTGCCTATCGTTTCCTTACACCAGAAGATATGAAAAAAGTTCTGTTGTAGCTTTTTTCTTTACAAAACCCTAATTAGCTGATTAAATTTAGATAGTTACGCAATCACTACCAGTCTGTCGGAAATTGGTTGAGCTGCTAAATGTCTGTTATTTTTGCAGAAAAAACAGCTTTGCGCTTGCAATTACAACCATTTGAATTTATTCTTGATTTAGTTTTGATCGAGTGGGGCGTTTGGGCGCAGAAAACCCTGATAAGGCATAGACCATTGCAGACAGGAGTATCCACATGAACAAATCGGAATTGATTGAGGCTTTGGCTCAGGACATCGGGATTCCTCATCGAGAAGCTGCAGCGATTACCAATACGGTGATCGACACCATGACGGAAGCCCTTGCTCGTGGTGAAAGTATCGAAATCAGGGGATTCGGAAGTTTCGTCATCAAACAGTACGGCTCCTACGAGGGACGCAATCCCAAAACCGGCAAGAAAATAAAAGTCAGTCCCAAAAAACTTCCATTTTTCAATGTGGGTAAAGATTTACGCGAGCAGGTGAACAGAAAAAAAGCATAGCAGTTCCACTCTCGCAGCCCCGCTTTTCGCCTCCTCATACTATCCTGCCTACCAGGTCATAGGTTTGCGCTTCGGTGATTTCCACCGCGACAATCTGACCGGAGCGCGTCTCCCCCTCGTTAATCAATACGCAGCCATCGATATCGGGCGCCTGATATCTGGTTCGGCCTTCCAGCAGCAAGTCCGATTCCCGGCTCACCCCTTCTATGAGAACCGGTTCAACCGTGTTGACAAAGCGCTTCAGCCGGCGTTGGGAAATTTCCGACTGGAGAGCGAGGATGCGTTCAAGTCGGGCCTGCGTTTCCTCTTCTTCGACCTGGGCGCTGAGTTTTTGCGCCGCGCTGCCCTCCTCGTTGGCGTAGCCGAACACACCGACATGATCGAGTTCGTGTTCGCGCAGAAAGGATTCCACCACCCTGACATCTTCTTCAGTTTCGCCGGGAAAGCCGAGCAGCAAGGTGGTGCGCAGCGCCGCGTTGGGAATTCTTCTTCTTATCTCGGCAACGAGATCGACCACCTCCTCGCCACTGTAGCGCCGGTTCATCGCCTTGAGAATTCTCGTGCTGACATGCTGCACAGGGATGTCGAGATAGGGAACCACTCTGGAGTTGCCGCCTATTATATCGAGCAGTTCATGACTTACCGTAGATGGATAAAGATAGAGCAGCCGAATCCAGTCTACTGAAGTTTCATTGAGCAGCCTGACAACCAGTGACTCGAGCCGCCGTTCACCATAAAGGTCGGTGCCGTAGGCGGTCAGGTCCTGGGCCACCAGCGACAGTTCTCTGACCCCACCGGCCGTCAGTGCCCTGGCCTCCTCCACCAGATCTTCCTCGGACCGGCTTCTGAGCCTGCCCCGAATCGATGGAATCAGGCAATAGGAGCAGCGATTGTCGCAGCCCTCGGTAATTTTCAGCCAGGCTCTGAAAAAGGGCGTGGACCGCCGACGCGGCAGAGCTGCAGTCATCAGGTACGGATCGGCAAGAATCAATGACTCACTCTGCTTTCCGCCGATGAGACGATCCAGCAGGGTTGCCATCTGCACCACACCCTCGGTACCGACGAATAGATCGACCTCTTCCAGTTCCGCTTCGAGCTTTTCCCGGTAGCGCTGTACCAGGCAGCCGATGACGACCAGCTTTTTATCGGGATCGGATGACTTGTAGGCTGCCAGCTGGAGGATTTCCTCGATACTCTCTTCCACCGCCGGCTGGATAAAGCCGCAGGTGTTGATCAGCAGTACGGCAGCCTCTGCAGGGTGCTCTACTCCCTGCCAGCCACCCTCTTCCAAGAGCCCGTACACCACTTCGCTGTCAACGAGATTTTTCGGACAGCCGAGACTGACCAGATGAAAGCTCCGATTCATTTCTTCTGTTCCTTGGCCCGACCATGGGAGATCAGTTTGTCAATCAACTCGCGGCTCGATTTGTTAAACTCAGTTGATCCGAATCCGGGCTTCCAGTTCTTTGTCCAGAGCATATCAGACACCACGAAAAGCGCGCCGAGGCTGATGCCTCGAAAGGCCGCGACCGTGCACAGGGCACTGAATTCCATATCGATGCCGAGCACGCCATATCTTTCCTGTAGGCTCAGTAACTCGGACCTTCGTTCCCGATACGGGGCATCGGTCGACCAGATGGCGCCGCGGCGCCAGCCACCCCAGTGGCGGCTGGCAAACTCCTCGAGATTGCAGGTTGCCGCAGTCCCCGGAAGCGACAGTTTCTCTGCTGAATAATAGCCTGACACTCCTTCGCCACACACTGCCGAGTCGGCCAGGACGATATCACCGATCGACCATGAGGGGTCAAGCGACCCGCAGCAGCTTACCAGCCAGACTTCCCGGACGCCAAGGACGATAAGCTTTTCCAGCACCAGGACCGCAGCCGCTGCGCCGAGGGCGGGTCCGGCGAGAACCAGAGTTTTCTGGTCGTCAACCAGCAGGGTGGTCTGGTAGAGAGTCCTGCGCTCGCCGACATGGGGGCTGAAACTGTCCAGGGCATAGTCAGCCTCCGACGGGTTGGCGACCAGCAGCGCCCGCGCCGGCAGCATCTTCTCCTTTCTTCCTCGCCGGGGTTCTATGAGCAGGTCCGCTCCTGTCATGATCGAAAACTAAGGTAACGATAGTATGGGGACATCCATGATGAGTAAATGTATCACCGCGTATGTTTCCACCAGTGTCAGTGCTTACGTGAATACAAGAAACACCAATCTAATCATAAGTCAGTGATGACAAAAAGAAAGGGCCGCAGAATTCTCTGCGGCCCTTTACTGCACCCTGTCGGGTGCAAAATTCGAGACTCTTGCTACATCAGTGGATTAGCGTAAAGCAGGATCAGCGAAATAACAAGTCCGTAAATAGCGACTGACTCGGCCAAAGCCATACCGAGAATCATGAACACCATCAGTTTCGGCTGAACTTCTGGATTACGGGCCAGACCGGTGGTGGCACCCTGACCGACCAGACCGATACCGATACCGGCGCCAATTGCGGCAAGACCGATGGAGAGTCCAGCGCCGAGACAGATCAATGCTAATTGCAGATTACCTTCCATTTTGTTTTCTCCTTGTCAAAGTTAGTTTATTTGGCCTTCTTCCTTTCTATCTGTAAACGATCAAACAAAAGCAGCTATGCCTGATTATCAATGCGCATGTTCCTGGGCCTGACCGAAATAGACCACGGCCAGCAGGACAAACACCATCGCCTGGACCAGAGAGACCAGCACGCCCAGCAGCATGATCGGCAGCGGCGCGAAAAAGGCACCTGCCAGCATGAAAAGAATGCCAAGCAGAGTCTCTTTGGCCATGATGTTGCCAAACAAACGAATAGAGAGTGAGATCAGGCGGGCCAGGTTACTGATGATTTCAATGGGCAGCATCAGCGGTACCAGCCACCACATGGGCCCCATGAAGTGCTTGTAATAACTGAGTCCATGTTCACGGATACCGATGAAATGATGACTCACCCAGACGATGATGGTCAGCGCCAGCGTGGTGTTTAAACTGGATGTCGGTGACATGAAGCCGGGGATCAGGCCAATCAGGTTAGCCACGGCGATGTAGAGCCCGAATGTGGTGAGCATGGGAAAGAACTGATCGGTCAGTTTTCTGCCCATGTTCTCGGCAAAAAAATTGTCCAAACCGCCGATAACGATTTCCCAGAAATTCTGACCTTTGCCCGGTACCATTTCAAGATTGCTCACGGTCAGCTTGGCCACGAAGAACAGAAAAGCCATGACCAGCCAGGTGTAGGTCATATAAGGTGCGCATATCTGTTCCAGGAAGGTGTGCCCCACCGGCCCATGCGGCACCGGCAGCCCGAGAGCTTCCAGAATGATGGAAATGAACAGTATCGGATGTTCCATAACCTTTGTTTACCTCCTGCTGAAGTAGTATCCCCAGACAACTCCCAGCGCCGAGAAAGTGATAGTGAACACTACCGTTGTGAGCCCCAGAATCAGACCGAACACATTGATACTGCTGAACTTAATGAAAAAAAACAGTACCAGTCCGATCACAAATAACCGAAGCCAGAACTTTACAATCAAACCCTTTTTTGTCTTTTTACCCTTCTCCGCCGGCTGCCCCTCGAGGCTCCTAAAAAACCGCACCATTTCCCGGTAAGAGACCTGGAAACTGGCGATTGAGATAATCCCGCCGACCAGAACCCCCCAGGCAAACGACCATGAACTCATCACCCATGATCCCAGCACCAGAACGGCCAGGTACAGCCAGCTCAGGGACAGCATCCTGCTCAGGGACAGCGTTTCTCCCACCTTCAGTCTTCCTGGTCCGTTTTGTCTTTCTCCAGCTCCTTGCTGCTTTTCCAGAGAATATCGAACAGACTTTTGAAGCCGGCTGCTATCCCGAATGCCAGCCCGATAAAGGTGAACCAGGGAGCCGTACGGCCATCGAACACTTTCTGGTCGAGTAGAATCCCTGCCCCCATACCGAGGAAAATAGAAGCGACGAAGGTGATGCCGATGTGACCGTAATGTCCCAGAAGAAACATCATTTCTTTCTTGAAATCGGACATCTCCGTCACCCTGTCAAAACACCGAAATTCGCGCTTCGAATTCCAAAGCGTTTGGTAGCACGCCTCATGTTCAAAGTCAATGGATTTTTTACTTTTCCGCTAATTTTTTGAATGACCATTCAGTCATTTTTTCGAGCTTTTGCAGCTCTTCCGGACCGTGCGCAGAGGAGATGAACGCCACCTCAAATTGCGATGGTGCGAGGTAGATTCCCTGGGACAGCATATTGCGGAAATGTTCACCGTAACGATCGGTGTCGGATGACATCGCCGAAGCAAAATCGACCACCTTACGATCGGTGAAAAAGGCCGTCATAAGCGAGCCGATATGATTAAGCTGGACTGCAATCCCCGATTTCTCGCCAATCTCTTTCAACCGGCCTGCGCAGGCGGCCGATTTATCATTGAGAGTCTCATAAAATCTTGGTTTCTGCAGCATTTTCAGGGTGGCGATGCCGGCCGCCATAGCCAGCGGGTTGCCCGACAAAGTCCCGGCCTGGTAGACCGGACCATCAGGGGCTATCTGATCCATAATCTCCGCTCGCCCCCCATAGGCACCCACTGGCAGCCCACCGCCGATGATCTTGCCCAGACAGGTCAGATCCGGGGTGATGCCGAAATATTCCTGGGCGCCGCCATAGGCCAGCCTGAACCCGGTGATCACTTCATCGAAAATCAGCACGATACCTTTTTCGGCGGTCAGCGCGCGAACCCGCTCCAGAAAAGTACGGTCCGGCACCACACAACCCATGTTCCCCGCCACCGGCTCCATTATCAGGCAGGCGATATCAAGGGAGTCATCGAGCAAGGTGTTCTCCAGCATCGCTATGTCGTTGTAGGCGATCGAGATGGTATTTTTTACGATATCTTCCGGCACGCCCGGACTGCCGGGAATACCCAGCGTTGCAACCCCGGAGCCGGCTTTGACCAGGAAAGAATCGGCGTGCCCATGGTAGCAGCCGTCAAATTTGACCACAATATTTTTACCGGAAAAGCCGCGTGCCAGTCTGACGGCGCTCATGGTGGCCTCGGTCCCAGAATTGACAAACCTTACCTTGTCGATGGAAGGGACCGCCTCGACCACCATCGAAGCAAGGGTGATTTCCGACGGGGTCGGAGCCCCGAAACTGGTGCCCTTGGCAGCCGTTTCCTCCAGTGCTGCAACGACGTCCGGATGAGAATGTCCGCCAATCATCGGCCCCCACGAGCAGACGAAATCGATGAACTCGTTGCCGTCCACATCGGTCACCCGCGCCCCCTGCGCACTGCTGATGAAGAGCGGCTCGCAGCCGACCGATCGGCAGGCTCTAACCGGACTGTTTACCCCTCCAGGAATGACCTGACAGGCCCTCTCAAACATTTGCTGTGACTGATCTCTGTTCATATGCTCTGCTCCGCTCACCGTCTTCGCGACACCGTCCTGAGTGACGCCAGACAATTGTAATTATTCAGACTATTTACACATCTTCCTACAGACGCGGCAGGAGGCGTCACTATATCACGGCTGACTTTTGGATGTCAAACCTATCATCACCCTTGATCTTTACTGTTTTATGCACAAAGTAACAAACCAAATTGGTCAGGACCCCGGTGTACACCCAGTTTTTGCTTGTCAGTATGATGGCCAGAAGGTAAACTGGACGAGTCTGTGCACCTCTGTCAGGGCAACAATAACCACCTGAATACAAAACAAAAAATCCCTAAGGAGAAAGACAATGGCCAGCGATAAAGTCCTGCAGTTAAATGATGCCGAATTTGATTCAGCCATCGGCTCGGATCAACCGACCCTGGTTGATTTTTGGGCCCCCTGGTGCGGCCCCTGTAAAGCGATCGGTCCCGTCGTCGAAGAGCTGGCCGATGAGTATGAAGGCAAGATCTCCATCGCCAAAATGAACGTCGATGACAATCCTGTCACACCTGGCAAATTTGGTATTCGGGCCATCCCCACCCTCATTCTCTTCAAAGGCGGCGAGGTAGTCGATCAGATTACCGGAGCGGTCGGCAAAACCCAGCTTGTCGACCTGATTAACAAAGCCCTGTAAGCTTTTTCTCAGGTTTCACTAATTCTCTTATCCGGGTGACAATGGAAAAAAGCCATTTTGAGCTGGTCATTTTAGGTGCAGGCCCGGCAGGACTGACTGCCGGGCTTTATGCGTCACGGTCACGAATTGATCACATACTCATTGAAAAAGGAGCGCCTGGAGGCCAGGTGCTGACCACCGACTGGGTCGACAACTACCCCGGTTTTCCCGACGGCATCTCCGGGTTCGACCTGATGGATAAGATGACCGCCCATGCCAAACGATTCGACGTCAACATCATGACCAAAGAAGTCGCCTCCGTCGAACTCAGCGATCCTGCCGTCAAGCGCATCGTTTTCGCTGACGGTTCTTCCCTCACCTGCGAGGCGCTGATCATCTGTACCGGAGCCAGCCCCAACAAGCTCGGCATCCCGGGCGAGGCCGAGTTGGCCGGCAAAGGTGTTTCCTACTGCGGAACCTGTGACGCTCCCTTTTACCGGAACATGCACGTCGCCGTTATCGGCGGCGGCGACACGGCCGTCGAGGAGGCTGATTATCTGACCAGGTTCGCCAGCAAGGTGACGATAATTCATCGACGTGACGAACTCAGGGCCATTAAAATTCTTCAGGAAACCGCTTTTGCAAACGACAAGATAGATTACATCTGGAACAGCCGGGTTACCTCTATCGAAGGCGGCAAGGAGGTCGAAAGGCTGCAGCTTGTCGACAACGACGGCAACACCTCAACCCTTGAGGTCCAGGGTGTTTTCATACTCATCGGCATTACCCCCAACAACGAGATGCTGCCCCTGGACCAGCTGAAAGCTGATAAATGGGGGTTCATCCCCACTGACAACGAAACCCTCACTTCCATTCCCGGTGTCTATGCCGCCGGCGACATCAGGAGCAAGCTCATGCGCCAGGTTGTCAACGCCTGCGGTGAAGGGGCCAATTCGGTAGTCGCGGCGGAGCATTATCTGAAAACCAGATCTGAACAATGAGACCAACGCTCGCATGATTGAAAGAAAATGCCCTTACGCCGTGTCCGTGAGCCGGGTGGTGTGGTACGCCCTGCTGACGCTGACCAGCTCACTGCTCATCCTCGGTTCCGGATGTACGACCGTGAAAGAGACCCTGCGGATCGAAGAAAAGGCCGATGTATCGCTGCCGGCCGAGCAGCTGATCATCAAAGGGATGGAAGAATTCAATATCGGCAAGTATTTTCTGGCGATCGACTATTTCAACGAGATTCTGGACCGCTATCCGTTCAGCGCCCAGGCGCCGCTGGCGGAACTCAAGGCCGCGGACAGCAATTACTACATGGAGCGCTACGAAGAGGCGCTGGTGCTCTACAGGGAATTTGAAGAACGGCACCCGACCAACGAGGCCATCGCCTACGTGATGTATCAGAAAGGGATGTGCAGTTACAACCGAATCGACCGGATCGACCGGGACATCACCGGAGCGATTGAATCAATCCAGGCCTTCGAGGAACTGCTGCGGGCCTTTCCTGAGTCGCCCTACACCGCCGAGGCAAAAGCCCGAATCCAGGCCGCTACAGAGTTTCTGGTCAACCACGAATTCAACGTGGTTGAGTTTTATCTGCGCACCAAGAAATATAGCCAGGCCGAGACCAGGCTCAACTATCTTCTGGCCATGTATCCCGACTCCAGCGTCGCCCCGAAGGCCCGGGAAATTCTCGATCTGATCGAGGCAGGCACCCCGCCGAAGTATGGCCTCGGCCACTGGTTCAAAAACCTCTCCCTTCCCGACTGGATGGATTTCATGGACTGACGGCCGCATCGGCCGGCCCTTGACGATTGCAGGCTGTGCAGAGCAGCTCCACGCTCAAGAGAATAGCGGGGTTTTTGCGGCGGCATCGGTTTCCAGCCATTCCTCGCCCAAAGACATCTCCATGGCCCGAACCGGGCAGATCAGCACACACTGGTTACAGCCGGTGCATTTATCCGCATCAAAAAGCACCGCCATATCAGCACGCCTGATGTAGAGCGCCTTCACCGGACAGACACCGGTACAGGCTCCGCATTGAAAGCAGCGCTCGTCGTCGCGTCGTATCCGCGTTGCCAGACGCTCTATGGTGACCCCCAACTGCTTTAGGTATTCAAGACCGTCCTTGATATTCTGCTTGGCACCGGCCATCTCGATAATCAGAATACCCTCCCGCTGCGGCAGAATATTGGCCCGCAGAATATTGACCTCGACGTCGTATTCTTTGATCAGTCGATAGATGATCGGTTTGTCACTGATCTCCTTGGGGAACCTGATAAAATAGATCCTTCTGTACACGCTGCTCACCATTGTTCTGTTTCCCTTATTTATTGGAGCCTTTTGCAAAACTAAGATTGTCGTTCAAAATCAAACCATGCGAGAAATTTTACCACAGGCATATGATTGCTATTCCGAGGATAAAATTTTGAGCATAACGCAGAGTGTGGGCGAAAAGATCGTTTTGCAAATGGCTCATTGTGCTTGTCTGATCCTCAGGGGCTCCTTCAGCCGCCATCGACGAAATCGTCGACCCTGGCAAGAAGGGCTTCAATGCGGTCATCGGTATCGAGGTCAAGAAGCAAGGCGCCAGCCACCTGCGTCGGAACCACGAAGACCTTTTTCTGACCTTGATAAATTTCCCATCGGCCGTCCGAAACCGCTTTGGAATCGGCAGCACGAAGTTGAAAACGGTCTTTTATCACCGACTCTGCGCAGCGGCAATGAACGAAGAACAGAAGGCCTCGTCCGCTGAACTCGTCAACCAGTTGCTGCCGCTGTTCTTCTCCCCCATAGGAGCCGTCCAGTACAACGCCGGTTGCCCCCTCAGCAATCGCTTGCGCGGCCCGCTTCAACATCTCCCCGTATGTTCGCCGGGTCATCGCGGGACTATACAGACCCTCATGGAAAGGGACATGATGCCTGCTGTGCGGTGCCACCCCAGCCAGCTCTTTTCTGATGCGGTCACTGTTGTAACAGAGATATCCCCGAGCTGCCGCCCAGCGCTGGGCCAGATAGCTTTTTCCCGAGCCGGTCAGGCCCAAAAATACCACAATGATTGACTTAGCTGTCTTCCCGGGCATAGCGCTGGGCCAGTTCGAAATAGCGTGTCGCCTGGGCCGTGCAGTCAGCTGCTGTTGCCGGCTCAACACCGGGATCGGCTGCGGTGAACAGATTAATCTTCCCCCGGACATAGGCCCGATAGCACTTGTAGAAAGCTATCAGATCGAGCAGTCCCCGGTCGCCCGAACGCTCCACATAGCGGCTCACGAAATGATCGGCCAGATGGTCGAGGCCATGGAAATCAAGATCCATGGCCAGAAAGCCGATGTCGCCGGCCACATCGCTGTAGCGAAAGCGGTCGTTGAACTCGATACAATCAAAAATGTAGATCTTGTCGCCGAGGCAGATGTTGGCCGAATATAAATCTCCGTGGCAGTCCCTGATTCTTTCATCTGCGATTCGCCTGCCGAAGCGCTCCTCCTGCTTCAAAACGGCCAAGGCGTAGGCCCTGATCTGCTCGAATTGTTCCCTGCTCAAGGCCGGTCCGTCGACGAAGGCTTCTGTCTGCTCAAAATTTTCCACCACGTTGACAGCGACCGATTCAGCTCTACCGTAGGACCTGATCTCGTCGTTGACCTCTGCCGACTCATAGAAAGGTACCAGGGTATCGACAATCCGGTCCAGGTGAGTGGCGGTCAGACCACCGGCGGCCAGAACCCGGCCCATCATCTGTTCTTCCTCCAGGCGCCGCATTTTAACCCCGTACTCGACGATGTCACCGTCCCCGCCCAGCGCATAACCGTCGGGCGCGCGGGTTACCGTGACGCGCTCGAGGTAGATCTCCGGACAGAGGCGTCTGTTCAGGGTTATCTCCTGGAGGCAGTAGTGGGCCCGCTTGTCGAGAGTGGAAAAGTCCAGAAAGCCGAAATTCATTGGTTTCTTGAATTTATAGACGAACTCCCCGGCAATCACTACGTAGGATATGTGCGTCTGAATGAGCTGAACCCCAGCGGCCGGATGGCCGTAGGAGTCGCTGGTCAGCAGGCTGTCGATATAGTCCGGAAGATTTTGCATCAGCGTGGTTTACTCTAAATTAATTATTAGTGCACCTGCGCTCCCGGCCGTGGTCTCCTGCCGGGATTCGAAAGACGCCCTCTGGTGCGCGTCACAGTGTAACAAAATCGATCGCCGCGGTAAACAGGACAGGAATCCTTTACCTTGATTTATGCACGTGCTAAGGTAGCAGTTTTCAATCTAGTCGCCAGACCAGCCCTGCCTGCCGGTTGCAGGCAGCAGTACAGGTGAAATATGAACAGCAACACTCTTTACGATCTCCTCGAGCGGGTGCGCCGCGGTCAAGTCGATGTTGAGGAGGCGCTACACCAGTTGCGGAGCTTTCCAGCCGAAACGCTCGACGGAGCCTGTGTCGACCACCAGCGCGAACTTCGAACCGGGCTTCCCGAGGTGGTTTTTGGTGAATCGAAAAGTGCGGAGCAGATTGGTGCCATCAGCGCCGCCATGCTCGAGCAGCATGGGCCCGTACTGGTTACCCGGGTGGATTCCCAAAAGGCTGCCCTGGTCAGGGAGCAGATCCCGCAGTTCGTCTATCACCAGCAGGCCCGTATTCTGCAGCATGGCAGCTTGACGGTCGAGCCTGGTCAGGTCAGAGGTGAAATCGTGGTGATCTGCGCCGGCACCTCAGATCTCGGTGTGGCAGAAGAGGCCCGCATAACCATCGAGACCCTGGGCCATCCTTGCCGCACCATCTACGATGCTGGGGTTGCCGGGCTGCATAGGCTCCTTGCCCACCACGAACTTCTGCAGAAGGCTGCGGTCATCATCGTCGTCGCCGGCATGGAAGGGGCGCTGCCCAGCGTGGTTGGGGGACTTGTCCGCTGTCCGGTAATCGGCGTACCCACCTCGGTGGGCTATGGTGCCGGGGTCGGAGGGTTTGCCGCCCTGCTCGGCATGCTCAACAGCTGTGCCCCGGGACTGGCCGTGGTCAACATAGACAACGGTTTTGGCGCTGCCTGCATGGCTATAAAAATTAACTCACTCGACTGATTCCAGGGCGGAGCCGCACGCACCGTCCACACGCTGCCCAGGAAAAGCCGACTGGTAGCCCAACAAAGTGCGTTGAAACCTTGCAAGATTCAGGCATTACGGTATAATCGCGGGGCTGGATTCTGTGCAACTGGTCATTACTAATTCCTTACGGAAGAATTTATGAATACCGCCTTAAAAGTAAAACTCGGATTTTTGTTTTTTCTCATTGTGCTCGCCGTCATCACAGTGGTGCCCTCTTTCTACGCCAGCACGCCATCCTGGTGGAAAAAATACATGGCCCCCGAAGGGCTGAGGCTCGGCCTCGACCTGCAGGGAGGCATGCATCTGGTACTCAAGGTCAACCTCCAGAAAGCCGAGGAGAACACCCTGGAACTTGCCGCCAATGATCTCAAGGACACCCTGGCGGAGGAATCGGTGACCGCAGTCCAGACCACGTCGGCCTCAAAGGATACCATCATCTTCACGCTGCCCAACGCCAGTGCGGTAGACAAAGTCCAGGAGATCATCCAGGACGGGTTTGAAGAAGAGCTTGACGTCCAGGTGGATGCCAAGGAAGGCAGTTTCCCGCGCATCATCCTTGGATTGAGCCAGGAAAAGAAAGACTACATAAAGAACAATGCGGTGGCCCAATCGCTGGAGATCATCAGAAACAGAATCGACCAGTTCGGTGTTGCCGAGCCGGTGATCATTCGCCAGGGCGCGGACGAAATTGTTATCCAGTTGCCCGGTGTAAGAGACCCCGAGCGGGCCATGAAGCTGCTCGGCGATACCGCTCAGCTCGAATTCAAACTGGTGGCTGAGGGTGAAGGGGTAAACATCGAGCAACTGGTCGCCGACGCGATCGACGCAGGCCAATGGTCTGGCAAATGGCAGGAGCGGGACGCGGTAAGGGAACTAAACCGCCTTCTGGCTGCATCTCTGCCGGCCAACACCGCCATTTATTTCGAGAGACTGGTCGACAACCAGACCGGTATTGAAAGTTACCGGCCGATCCTGCTCGAGACCAAGGTGCTGATGACCGGCGACATGGTCAAAAATGCCCAGGTCAGAATTGGCGGCACCTTTAACGAACCCTACGTCAGCATCGACCTGACCTCCCGCGGCGGAAAGGTGTTCGCCACCCTGACCGAGAAAAATGTCGGCCGCAGAATGGCCATCGTACTGGACGGGGTGGTAAAATCGGCTCCGGTTATCAGGGAGCGGATCCTGGGCGGCTCAGCCCAGATCTCCGGCAGTTTCACCCACGAGGAAGCCTCGGACCTTGCCATTGTCCTGCGGGTCGGCGCCCTGCCGGCACCGGTTGACGTCATCCAGAATATGACCGTGGGCTCGAGCCTGGGTAAGGACTCCATCCAAAAGGGATTGATGTCAGGTGTTTTCGGTGCCCTGCTGGTCCTGGGATTCATGATCATTTATTACCGGCTATCCGGAATCATCGCCAATTTCGCCCTGACTCTCAACATCCTCTTTCTCTTCTCGGGCCTGGCGGTGCTCAACGCCACACTCACTCTTCCAGGTATTGCCGGAATCGTGCTTTCCATAGGTATGGCGGTTGACGCCAATGTCCTGATTTTCGAGCGCATGAGGGAGGAATACGCCCTTGGTAAGCCAGTCCGGTCAAGTATCGACGGGGGCTTCGGCAAGGCTCTGTGGACCATCGTCGACTCCCAGGTGACGACCCTGATCACCGCCATGGCGCTGTTTCTTTTCGGTACCGGTCCGATCAAGGGATTCGCCGTCACCCTGAGCCTCGGCATCATCTTCAACCTCTTTACCGCCCTGTTCTGCTCGAGGTTGGTATTTGACGTGCTGGCCGCAAAACGGGTCATCACCAATCTTAAGTTTCTGCAATTCACCAAGAAGCCCAACATCGATTTCATGAAGGTGCGGACCATCACCTTCTCGCTTTCGGGGGTAATGGTGCTTATCGGCCTTATCGCCTTCTTCCAGATCGCCAGGGGCAGCGCCAACATGGGCGTCGATTTTTCCGGCGGCTCACTTCTCCAGTACAAAGCCGAGCAGCCTTTTTCCATGGCTGAGGTTCGGGGAGTATTTACCCGCAACGGTATGGAGGGCATCAACTTGCAGGAGGTCGAAAACGAAAATCGGCTGATTATCAAAGTCAAAAAGTCAGAGGCGGTGGTCGCCAACCTCAGCGACCAGGTCAACGAATTGTTTGCCAGGGAACTGGCTGACAAAGGGTTCGTTCTCGAATCACAGTCTGAAATTGGCTCCAGCGTCAGCGCCGTCCTGCGCAACAAGGCTATTCAGGCCATCCTCATTTCGCTGGCCGGGGTTATCGTCTACCTCGCCTTTCGTTTTGATATCAGCTTCGGGCTTGCGGCGGCGGCGGCAACCTT
>JARFQM010000300.1 GCA_029287755.1 Desulfofustis sp.
TTCAACGATCTTGATTTTCTTGTTGTACCAGTTCATAAAGGCTGACGTCAGCAAACTGAAGGTAAGGTAGACAACCATCATCATGGCTACCCCTTCGACCGCCTGACCAGTCTGGTTGATGGTGGTACCGGCAACCTGGACGAAATCGGGATAGCCGATGGCCACTGCCAGCGAGCTGTTCTTGGTAAGGTTCAGAAGCTGGCTGGTGAGCGGCGGGACAATAACCCTGAGGGCCTGCGGAAAAATGACCAGCTTGAGCACCAGCCCCGGTTTGAGACCGATCGACATGGCCGCTTCGGTCTGGCCGTGACTGATGGACTGAATACCGGCGCGCACGATCTGGGCTATAAAGGAAGCGGTATAGAGCACAAGGCCGATAAGCAGGGCGGAAAATTCAGGGCTGATATTCCTGCCGCCCTGGAAGTTAAAACCTTTGAGTACCGGCACGTCCATCTCGGTCGGCGCCCCGTTGAGAATCCAGGTGAGAAGGGGAAGACCAAGCAGTATTCCCAGCCCGACCCAGAAGGTTGGGAATTGCTGGCCGCTTCTTTCCTGTCGTTTGACCGCCCAGCGATGGACCAGCCAAACAACGATACAGGCTGCCACGAAAGCGAGGCCGATATAGCTCCAGACCGGATCAGAGGCCGGTACCGGAAAATCGATGCCCCGGTTGGTGATGAAGACACCGGTGATCGGGTTGAGCGCTTGACGGGGAGCGGGAAAGATCTCATAAAACAGGGCATAGAAGAAAAAAAGCTGCAACAGTACTGGGATATTCTGAAACAACTCCACGTACATGGTGCCGAATCTGGAGATCAGCCAGTTGGTAGACAGTGTACAGACGCCGATAAAGGTGCCCAGAATGGTCGTCAGGATCATGCCGACGAGGGACACCTTCAGGGTATTCAGGACACCGACCAGCAGAGCGCGGCCATAGGTGTCGGCGGCCGAATACTCGATCAGCGATTCACCGATCTCGAATGCCGCTTCCTTCTCTATGAAACCGAAGCCGCTGGCAATCGACTGCTTCTCCATGTTGATCTGCACGTTGGAGATCAGGTAATAGCCGATAAAGGCGACAAATGCGGCAGTGACTATCTGGTAGAGAATTGCCCTGGTCTTCTCATCGTTCCAGAAATATGTTTTGGCGTTGCTGTTCTGCTCCGAAGACATAAACAGAAAACCCGGTCTTGAAAGAACCCTTCGAGGGTGAGAACGGCGCGGCAGCCGTCCTGCCCCTGCCGGCCTCTCGACCGGCAGGGAGCAGAGGGAAAAAGATTGTAAGATGTTTACTTGAACGGCGGTGAATACATCAGGCCGCCGTCGGTCCACAGGGCGTTGAGGCCGCGCTCGATGCCAAGCGGCGTGTTGACGCCGACATTACGCTCGAACACCTCGCCGTAGTTGCCCACCTGCTTGATGATATTGTAGGCAAATTTTTCATCGATCCCAAGGGCGGCGCCGTTGCCGGGAGAAACTCCCAGAAAACGTTGAATTTTAGGATCTTTTGATTTAAGCATCTCATCTACGTTTGCTGAGGTAATACCCAGTTCCTCAGCATTAATCATCGCCAGTACCGAATAATTGACGATGTCCTTCCACTGATTGTCGCCATGGCGGACAGCCGGCGCCAGAGGCTCCTTGGAGATGATCTCCGGCAGGATCGCATAATCTTCAGGTTTCGGGGCACTTGCCCGGAGTCCGGCGAGCTGAGAGGCATCAGAGGTCAGCACGTCGCAGCGGCCGGCCCAGAAGGCCTGGGAAAGCTCCGCAGTATTCTCGATGGTGACCGTTTTCCATTCCATATTGTTTGAGCGGAAAAAATCGGCGGCATTCTGCTCGGTGGTCGTTCCGGGCAGGACGCAGACGGTGGCGCCGCCGAGTTCCTTGGCGCTCTTTACGCCAAGCGCCTTGGGAACCATGAAGCCCTGGCCGTCGTAGTAGTTGACCTGGACGAAATCGAGGCCCAGCGAGGTGTCGCGGCCCAGGGTCTGAGTACAGTTTCTGGTCAATACGTCTATTTCTTTTGACTGCAGAGCGGTGAAACGGGTCTTGGCCGTCAGGGGGGTATAACGCAGCCGGTCCTTGTACTCACCGAATACGGCGACGGCGATAGCTCGGGCCGTATCGACATCAAGCCCCTTCCAGACCCCTTTCTGATCGGCCTTACCGAACCCGAACAGGTCACCGTTTACGCCAACTTGGATAAACCCCTTGGCCTGCACATCTTTTAGAGTATCACCGTTGTCGGCGAATGCGAGTCCTGCAGACACCGCTACCAGTGAACATCCGATAAAAAGACTTTTCCAAAGCTTCATTATTCCCTCCAGACAAGTGTTGTGAGTTTCGGGAAGAATTTCCCGGATTCTTAAACTGTACTGCTCTTAGGTGATTCAAGCCCCACAAGGGCATCACACTGTGATACCACAGATACCAGGCCCCTGGCAACAGATGGGTTCGGTGCACTTATTTTTTATTTTCAAAAAACAGCGACTCACCAACCACTGGTTTGGGCCGCTTCCACATTTTTGCGAGGCACGCGACCAGACTGCCACTGTCGATCTGAAGCGGCCGCTTTGCTCTGTGACTGGGGCGGAGTGTCTTCTCAGAACACGCAGAAGGTCAGCGCCTCAGCCTTTCGGCCCCGACCCTGAGACCGGTGATGTTGCGGACGACGTAGCGGGTATCGGGGAGGAGATTGGAATTCCAACTGCAGGTGAGGTGAATTTCATGTCCTACCGACAGCAGTTTCAGGGATTTACCGGTTGGCAATTCAAAACCGATCCCCTTGGATGAGAGATCTTTCAGCGTAACCTCGACCTCCCTGCCATCGCGTGTTTTCAAAGTCAGTTTGCCGGCATGGTGGACCCGTTGCTCCGGACGCCTGTTGAACAGGGCGCGGGTCATCTCGCCGCAATTGTGGCAGCGGATGGTCTTTCTTCTGATATCGGGAATGATCGAGTTCCTCCGTGCCCCGCATGAAGGGCACTTGAACAACAGCCGCCGGTCCTGAATCTTGAACTCTTTTGTTTTTGGCATATTCTCTCCTTCCCCAGGCTCAGTCGAGTCGAGCTTTACTCATTTCCATGGCCGACAATACGGCACCGTAAAGGGCCGTCCGGGGGGTTAAAATAACATGCACCGGCCACTTCAGGCTGAAATCACGAAACCTTCCCCGGTGGGCGACTGCTTCGAGGAAATCTTCCTGCTGAAGCCTGGGCAGAATACGCGGGGGGATGCCGCCGCCGAGATAAATTCCGCCGCGCGGCAGAATGGTGATCGCCATGTTGCTGATCGCAGTGCCCAGGGTGGAGACGAACAAATCCAGGGTGGCTGTGCAGATCTCAGCCTTCTGCGTCAGCGCCGCCTGGACGATAACCGGTGTTTTGTCCTGGACCTGGGTCAGTTCGGTGGTCAGCCAGTTGGGCTCATAATACTCACCGGTGTCCAATAAAAACTCATAAATATTAGGCAGATGCCTGCCCGAACAGAGGCGCTCGAAACTGACATGGCGATAACGAGACTGCAGATAGGTGAGCAGTTCGACCTCCCGCGGGGTACGGGGAGCAAACGAGGTGTGGCCGCCCTCGCTGGCCAAGGCCTTATAGCCCGATCCTGTCCAGACCAGAAAGGCGGTTCCCAGGCCGGTTCCGGGGGCAACCACGGCAATATTTCCGCGCCGTTCGGCACGGCCCGGATTCAGGGTGTGGAGATCTTCACTGTCAAGGTGGGGTACGGCCGTGGCAATCGACTCCAGATCGTTGATCAGGGTCACCTCAGCGATCTTGAAGCGGTCGCTGATCGACCGGGCACTGATCTGCCAGGGCAGGTTGGTGATCTGCGAGGTCTGCCTGTCCACCGGGCCGGCTACCCCGAAACAGGCGACTGAGGGGATTGCAGCGGTCTTTGCCAGAAACTCCTCGATTACTGACTCCAGAGAATCATAATCTTTGCTGGGGTAGCGGGTCTCGTAAAGCGGACCGGTACCGATGCCCTCGGTTTCAGAAAAAAGTGCCAGCACCGTCTTGGTGCCGCCAATGTCGCCTGCCAGTATCATAGTCTGGTTCTGATGCACTCCTGGTGGTTCACCTCAACCCCGCATAGAGAGTATCTTACAACAAATTGTCTGCAAAAGGGAAATTAGCAGGGGTGAACGGCAGCCAAAGAGGAGATCATATGTGACGGGAGAACTCGAATGAGAATGGGGACACAATACCCAAGGTGTCCCTCTGTTACCAGTCAGGTCTGCAGGCGCGACATGTCTGCTTGCGGGACACCATGGGCATGATGTCCCCCTTACTCGGCATACTCAAATCCCATCTCGAAACCGATATCGAGCGCCATCTGGTTGCCAGCCATGAAGGCGGGCGGGAACTTGTCGGCCAGCACCTTCTCCACCGAGCCCTTCTTGACGATGCCGCGCATGCCGATCAAGGCGCCCAGCACGCAGATGTTGAGCACCACCGGGTTGCCGATCTCAGAGACCACCGTCTGGTAAAGGGGCAGTTCGATCTGACGGGCGTCCACCCTCCGGGTAGTAGTGACGAACTTCTTGTCGGAGATCAGCAGCCCCCCGGGACGGATCAAACCCGAAAACTTGGAGTATGCTTCCTGGGTCATGCAGATCAAAATGGAGGGTTGGGTGATCTTGGGCATGTTGATCGGTCCGTCGGCGATGATCACATCGGCCCGGGTCGCCCCGCCTCGGGCCGCCGCCCCATAGCTCTGGGACTGTACCGCCTCGAGCCCCTCGTGCAGCACCGCCGCCTCGGCTAAAATGATCGCCGCACTGACCAGCCCCTGGCCCCCTGATCCGGAAAATATTATTCGATACCGTGTGATTTCCATGTCGATCTACCCACTCCTCTCTTTACTATCTTTAAAAATTGGGGTTTTCGTTCAGAATCGAGGCGCGGGAGGAAATTTTACCGCAGGCACATAACTGATATGTCGAGGATAAAATTTTCACTCGCAACAAAGAGACTGGACGAAAGGACAATTTTTATTGTGCCGTCGCTCGCTCAACCAGCTCGGCATATGCTTCGCAATATTCGGGCAAGATCTTCTCAACAAATACGCCGCGCTCAATCAGCTCCGGGTCGTCCTGTTTTTTCTTCGAACCCACCGGTACGGTCCCGTCCTTGAAGGAGTTCATCATATCCACCGCCGAGCCCTTCCTGTTTTTGCGCCCGAAGTAGGTCGGGCACTGGCTCAACACTTCGAGCACCGAGAAGCCGTTGTGGCTGATCGCTTTTTTCAAGAGGCTCTGCAGCTGCTTCACGTGATAGACCGTGGTCCGGGCTACAAAGGTCGCCCCCGCGCCAGCTGCCAGCTCCACCGTATCGAATTCACGGTCGATGTTGCTATACGGCGCGGTCGTCGCCTTGGTGCCGACCCCGGACAAAGGAGAAAACTGCCCCCCGGTCATTCCGTAAGTCCGGTTGTTCATCACCAGGGCGGTAATATTGATATTGCGTCTGGCCGCATGGATAAAATGGTTGCCGCCGATTGCCAGGGCGTCGCCGTCGCCCATGGGCACGATCACATTGAGAGACGGCTTGGACAGCTTCACCCCGGTGGCAAAGGCCAGGGCCCGGCCGTGCAGGGTGTGCAGGCTGTGGAAATCGACGTAGCCCGAGATGCGCGACGAACAGCCGATGCCCGAGACCATGACCATGTCCCGCTTCTTGATGCCCAGGCCGTCCACCGCTCTGACCAGCGCGTTGAGGACGATGCCGTGGCCGCAGCCGGCGCACCACATGTGCGGAAAGAACCGCTCTCTCAGATAGTATTTCACATCCATGACCTAAATCCCCCGTCCCTGAAGAATACGCAGTATCCGCTTGATGTCCTTGTCGATGATCATCTGCCCGTCCAGCCGGTTGATCAGGTGCACCCGCTTCTGCGAGCCCACCGCCAGCTTCACCGACTGGGTCAGCTGGCCCACGTTCATCTCCACCACCGCGACCAGATCCGCATGCTGGGTGCACTCCCGGACCAGTTCGGCGGGAAACGGCCAGATCGTGTTCAGCTCCAGCAGGCCGATCGACTCACCCCGATTGCGCCGCTGCTTGACCACGCTCAGCGCCGAGCGGGCCGCCGAGCCGTAGGAGATCAGGATCGTCGAGGCATCTTCGAGGAAGTAGGATTTATAGAACGTCATCTTGTGGACGTTGTTCTCGATCTTGTCGATCAGGTGCCTGAGCAGTTCCTGCACCAGCTCCGGCTTGTCGGTCGGAAAACCCCACATGTCGTGGTACAGTCCGGTCACGTTGAAGCGGTGCACGTCGCCGAAGTCGCTCATCGGCAGGCGGCCGTCCTCACGCGGCAGATAGGGGTGGTAGTTGACCCCTTCCTTGAGGCTGGTGCGCAGTCTGGCCACCAGCGGGATCTCACCTTCTTCCGGGATGATCAATTTCTCCCGCATATGACCGATTACCTCGTCGAACAGCAGGATCACCGGGGTCCGGTAGATCTCGGCGATGTTGAAAGCCTCAACAGTCATTTTTAACACGTCCTGGTGATTGGACGCGCTCAGCGCCACTATCGAGTGGTCGCCGTGGGTGCCCCAGCGGGCCTGATTGACGTCGCCCTGGCCCACGTGCGTCGGGTTGCCCGTCGACGGGCCGCCGCG
>JARFQM010000170.1 GCA_029287755.1 Desulfofustis sp.
GCCGAGCGGGCCACGAAACATGATATTGCTATTCTCAAAAAGCTCGTATCAGAAGCAAAACATTTTTGTGACTGCGGAGTTGAGCGATGGGGCGACTTTATCAAAGTGGATGAGAAGATTCATCTTGAGATTGCCGATATAGCCGGCAATGCTCTCTATAGCTTCGTCCTGCACTCAATCCACTTGAATATCAATCGATATTTCAGAAAGTTTTTAACGCCAGAAACGAATAGGCTTGAAGAAAATTATCAAGACCTGTGCCGCCTGGTTGCCGCCATCGAAGACCACGATAGCGCCGCTGCCGGCAGATTGGTCCGGGATCATATCCGACGCTTCAACCATTACATCAAAAACAGTTCTATGAGGAACAATATACCAGCACCGCTGACTGCGGGCATCGATAAAGACTAACCTTTTTTGGAGACCCGATCGATGGAGAATCAAGAGATCATTAATGGAGCAGTTGCACTTGCGGAGAAGTGGCAGACCAGGGCCAACGAACTGTTGACCAGTGAGGAAAAACATATCCAGAATCAGATGAAACGGCTCTTGACCAACCCCAATGACAAGGTCATGATGACCCGCCTTATAGACCAGAGTTTTCGCTCGCATGACCCGGACCGGATTTCAGACCAGATCGGCTACCTTCTTGAAAAGGAAGGGGTGCCGGAGTTTCTCAATCGCATGGAGCGTTTGCTCATGCAGATTTTCAAGGGATTCGGCAAACATTTTGCCAGTTTTGCCGTACCAAAACTGATAGAGCAGATGCGCAGTCAGAGCAGCCGAGCCATCATCCCAGGCGAGGCGAAACAGTTGCAAAGCCACCTGCACAAGCGGCGCAAACAGGGCATCAGGATGAATATAAATCATCTTGGTGAAGCGGTTCTGGGCGAAGAGGAAGCTGCTCGCCGCCGACGAACCTATATCGAGGATATGAAGGATCCTGACATTGAATACATATCAATAAAAATCTCTACCATCTATTCGCAGATCAGTTCCCTGGCATTCTCGGACACGGTAGCCACCCTGCGCGAGCGGCTTACCGAAATTTACCGTATCGCCAAGCAACACTATTTCACTCGTGAAGATGGAACCAGCGTGCAGAAATTCGTAAACCTGGATATGGAGGAGTACCGTGATTTACACATAACCTACGAGGCCTTTATCTCCACCCTCGACCAAGATGAGTTCTTTGACTATTCCGCCGGTCTCGTCTTGCAGGCCTACCTGCCGGACAGCTTTGCCATGCAGAAAAAGCTCACCGAGTGGGCCAAGGCCAGGGTGGCAGGCGGGGGTGCGCCGGTCAAGCTGCGCATCGTCAAGGGGGCCAACATGGAGATGGAAAAAGTGGAGGCCAGCCTCTTCAACTGGCCTCTGGCGCCCTACGACAACAAACTGGAGGTAGACGCTAATTACAAACGGATGGTGGCGTATGGGATGGAACCAGAAAACATCAAGGCGGTCAATCTAGGAATCGGCTCCCACAACCTCTTTGAACTGGCCTATGCCGCGAAACTGGCTGAAGCTAAGCATGTTACTCAGTATTTCTATTTCGAGATGCTGGAGGGAATGGCCGATCACGTGCGCCGGGCCATTGCCGAGGATTCCAGTGATATCCTGCTCTATGCCCCGGTGGCATCAAAAGATGAATTCATTAACGCCATTGCCTATCTAATCAGACGTCTGGACGAGAACACTTCCCCGGAGAACTTTCTGCGCTATTCGCCTGATCTCAGCGTAGATTCCGGTGAGTGGGCCTTTCTGAAGCAGTCCTTCATTGATTCCTGCGCCATTATGGAGAAGGCTCAGGACCACCCGAATCGTATCCAGGATCGTACTCGAGAGCATTTTGCCGATACGGCAACCAGCTACCACACGAACAACTTCGTCAATGAACCGGATACGGACTGGTCGCTTCCTGGCAACCGGCAGTGGGCCGAGGAAATTCGCGACAAGTGGCAGTTCGCCGCAGACAGCGAGCCGATGGAGGTACCCGTTGTCGTTGCCGGGACCCAGATTTATGCTGATCGGAACATCCGTGAGGTGTACGATTCCAACCAGGGGAACGACGCGGTCTGCCTGGCGCGCTGCGCTATGGCCAACAGCGACGACATCGCTCGCGCCATTGCCGCGGCGAAGGCCGATCCGGACGGCTGGCGTGAACTGACGGCAGGCCAGCGCCACAAGGTCATCAGCGCAGTAGCCAATGAACTGAGAAAAAGCAGGGGTGACCTTGTCGGCGTCGCAGCTGCCAACACCGGCAAAGTGTTTACCGAAACTGATGTAGAGGTCTCTGAGGCCATCGATTTTGCGGAACTTTACCCTCTCGCAGCCCGGAAATACGGGGAGATCGCTACGCTTGAAGCCCGGGGCAAAGGAGTTGGACTGGTGTTGTCACCTTGGAATTTCCCGGTGGCAATTCCCTGCGGAGGTATGGTCACCGCCCTGGCCGCCGGCAGCACCTTGATTTTCAAGCCGGCCTCGGATGCGATTGTCACCGCCTGGGAATTGTGCCAGTGTTTCTGGCGAGCCGGTATTTCCCGGAACACTCTTCAGTTCCTACCCTGTTCAGGCAGTGATGTCGGACCGTTGCTGACTGGCAGTCCCGACGTGGACTTTATCATCCTGACCGGCGGTACCGAAACCGGGCTTGATATTCTGCAACAGAGTCCGGGCGTCTACCTGGCAGCCGAGACAGGCGGCAAAAACGCCACCATCGTTACTGATATGGCTGATCGCGACCAGGCCATCAAGAATGTTGTCTATTCAGCTTTTGGCAACTCCGGCCAAAAGTGCAGTGCCACTTCACTGCTTATCCTGGAAAAAACAATTTACGACGATCCCCATTTCAAACAGCAGCTGGTCGATGCGGCCAAAAGCATGAAGACCGGTTCGGCCTGGAATTTCGCCAATAAGCTCGGGACGCTGATCAAACCGCCGCAAGGCGCGCTGCACAGAGGACTAACCGAACTCGAGCCGGGTGAGGAATGGGTACTCAAATCAGAAATGGTGGACGATAACCAGTACATGTGGACACCTGGCATCAAGTACGGCGTTCAGCCGGGCAGTTATACGCATATGACTGAATTCTTCGGGCCGGTGCTCGGTGTCATGCGGGCGGACAACCTGGAACAGGCAATTGAGCTTGTCAACCAGACCGGCTACGGTCTGACCAGTGCTCTCGAGAGCCTCGATGACAGAGAGCAGAATATATGGAAAGAGCGGGTATTTGCCGGTAACCTCTATATCAACCGGGGTTCAACTGGAGCGATCACCCTGCGGCAACCATTTGGGGGCCAGGGGAAGTCGGCGCTGGGCCCCGGCATCAAGGCGGGTTGCTTCGAGTACGTGGCTCAGTTTATGGATTTTGCAGAGACAGGCTTGCCGGAGGTTGGCGCGCTTCAGCAGGAGTATCGATTACTCGAAATTGCAGAGGAATGGCGGCGGCTGATACTTTGGGAAAAGCTTCCCGAATACAGTGAGGACATCAAGAAAACCGTGTTTGCCGTTCGTTCCTACCTGTATTGGTTTGAACAGGTTTTCAGCCGGGAAAGGGACTTTTTCCATTTGCGCGGACAAGATAACCTGCTCCGCTTCCGCCCCATTGACAATTTACTTATTCGGCTGGATGAGCAGGACAGTCTTTTCGAGACATTGGCCCGGATTGCCGCAGCCAAAGTTTCCGGCTGCACCTACCTGCTGAGTGCGCCGCCACACTTGGATAACGAGATCATTGCTTTCCTTGGCGGCCGATATGGCAGTCAGTTGTTAGGGGGAGATGAACTCTCTTTTCAAGATGATACCGAGCTCATCTCGGCACTACCAGGTTTTGCCCGCCTGCGCTATGGCGGACCTGGACGGGTTCCTGAGTCGGTGCTGGCAGCAGCGGCAGAAACCGGCCTTTACATATCCCGAACCCCGGTTTATATGGAAGGTAGAATAGAATTGCTGCAATATTTCCAGCAGCAATCAGTCTGCAACAATTACCATCGCTATGGCAACCTCGGCGATCGCTCATTGGATTAATACCATGACAAAGATCAAGGCAGAATACATCTGGATCGACGGACACAGTCCAACCCCAAAGCTCAGATCAAAAACGAAAATCATCGATGGGCCGGTTACCGAGTTATCCCACATACCGTCTTGGAGTTTTGATGGATCCAGTACTCTGCAAGGTGTAGGGCATGACAGTGACAGGGCACTGCATCCTGTGGCTTTTGTTCCTGACCCAATTCGCGGTGGCCAACATATTCTGGTGATGAATGAGGTTTATTATCCCGACGGGAAACCTCATGAAACCAACAAACGGGTTCATTTAGTCGAAATTTCCAGAATATACAAAGACCATGAACCTTGGTTCGGGATTGAGCAAGAGTATACTTTTTTTCGGGGACGCTCACCATTGGGCTGGCCCGAAGGAGGTTACCCGGCTCCTCAGGGGCCATTTTATTGTGGTGTCGGCGCCGATGAGGTTTTCGGCCGTGACATAGTGGAAAAACACATGGATGCCTGTCTCTATGCGGGTATCAACATTTCAGGAATTAATGCCGAGGTTATGCCGGGGCAATGGGAATTTCAAATAGGTCCTCTTGATCCATTGTCAGTATCAGATCAGTTGTGGATTGCTCGCTGGATTCTTTATCGCATTGCCGAGGATTTTGGGGTTAATGCGACTCTCTACCCCAAACCGGTGCAGGGCGACTGGAATGGTGCAGGAGCGCACACCAACTTCAGCACCAAAGAGATGAGAGAAGCTGGAGGATATGCCTTGGTTGAAGCCGCCTGTAAAAAACTTGAAGAA
>JARFQM010000176.1 GCA_029287755.1 Desulfofustis sp.
CGGGAATTGGGAATCTCCAAGGACACCCTGCGCAGAAAAATCGAGCGGTACGGCCTGGAAAATCCCCTGGATGTGGCCTGAGTAGTCGTTGAGTTAGACGGGTGCCTGGCAAAATTAGGTTCTTGGCTCAAGATCCGGACGGGCGGGGCAATGTTGCCGCAGGCATATGGGAGCGTCCGGGGCGAAAATGCGTGCGCCCAAGGCAGAGATTGAGCACCAAGATATTTTTTGAGACAGCTAATGAGACTCAGCTTTGAGGCAGCTCCCGCAGACCCCGTCCACCCGTATTTCAATCCGTTCAATCTGCCCCGGGAAGGTCTTTCTGAGGCTATCGGATGAGAAATCGAGACTGCCTGGATTGAGACAATCCAGGCGGCCGCAGCGGGTGCAGTAAAAATGATGGTGCGGCGCGTGATTGCCGTTCGGAGCCAGGCCGAAATGGGCAGCTCTGCCCCCGGCGCTCAGGCGTTCCACCAATTTGTAGTCGACCAGCAGTTCCAATATCCGGTAAATGGTGACTCTGTTGATGGAATGGCTGCGCTCGACCGTACTGAAGATTTCGGCAGCGGTGAGGGGAAAGCGGTTGTTGCCGATGATCTCAAGCACCCTGATCCTGTTGCCGGTCGGTTCCAAGCCCACCGCTTCCAGCAGACTCCGATAATCGCATTCCATGCACATGGCGCCCCTACCCCGACATTTCCCTGTGCGACTTGAGCATCAGCCGCCGTTTGTTCAGAACGATAAGCCTGTCCAGGACCAGGGACAGGTAAAATCCCGTGCCGGCTAAAAAGATAATGGCAGCCCCGGAGGTCAAATCAAACCGATACGATATCCACAGGCCTCCGGAGGTGCAGACCATCCCCAGAACGCAGGAATAGAACATCATCTGAATAAGTGATTTTGTATATTTTTCAGCTATATAGGGAGGGATTGTCAAAAGGGCGATAACCAGTATCAAGCCGACCACCTGCACCATCATGACCACGGTAATCGCCACGATGCCAATCAGCATGTAATAGAGTCGTTTCACCGGGACGCCGCGCACCAGGGCAAATTCCTCGTCATAGGACATGACCAGCAGATCGTTGAAAAAATAGAAAACCAGCAGCAGAATTCCCCCTCCGGCTATGGTCATTATCAAAAGATCGGATCGCGGAACGCTGAGAATCGAGCCGAACAGGTAACTCATCAGGTCGACGTTGTAGCCCGGAGTCAGGTCGATAAGAAGAATCCCCACCGCCATACCGACCGCCCACATCACGCCGATGATGGTATCTGCCCGCTGCTTGGAACGGCTGGAGACGGCGGCCATGATCATGGCCGAGAGAAAGGAGAAGAAAAATGCCCCGGCCATGAACGGCATCCCCAGGAAAAACGCCAGACCGATGCCGCCATAGGCGCTGTGGGCAATACCTCCGGAGAGAAACACAAGACGGTTGACCACGATGAGCGAACCGATCACGCCGCAGATGACACTGGCCAGCAGTCCGGCCAGCAGTGCGTTGCGCATAAACTCGAAGTGCAGCGCCTCAATCATTTGTCACCCCTTCTAGCAGAGATGATGGACCAGGAGCAGACACCGGGAAGGTTACCGGACAGGAGTCATATACCGAACAGGCGTACACCGCATCGAACAGTTCACCTGAACTTGCAAAAGCCTGGTGGTAATGGAGCCGTTTGTTCACGCAGGCCACCGATTTGGCGTAGGCGGATACCGACAGCAGGTCATGGCTGACCATCAGAATGGTCAGCTCTTTGTTCAACTCCTGGAGCAGCTGGTAGAATTCGGTCTGCCCCCGACTGTCGATCGAGGCAGTTGGTTCATCGAGCACCAGAAGCTCCGGCTCGGTCACCAGAGCCCTGGCAATCAGGACCCGCTGGCGCTGCCCCCCCGAGAGGTCGCTGATTTTGCGCCCGGCAAATTCGCTGATTCCCATCTTCTCCAGCGCCGCCAGTCCATCCCTCCGATCCTGCTGTGACCGTCCAAAGGGCAGCCGGTTCTCGGGCACGTGTTTGCCCATGACGACCACATCGAGCGCCGTCGCCGGAAAACTAAGATTATGATCGATCTGCTGCGGAACATAGCCGATCTCCAGTCCCTTTTTTCCCGGTTTTCTGCCAGTCAGCCGCACCCTGCCCCGGGTCGGCTTCAACAACCCGATAATCAATTTGACCAGGGTGGTCTTGCCCCCGCCATTGGGACCCACCACCGCGATAAAGTCACCCTGGGCAACGACCAGGTCTATATTGTGCAAAACTTCCTTGCCGCTATAGGAGAAGCAGAGATCGGTGATATCTACAATTGTGTCATTCATAGCCGGCCTGATTAACGCAGTGCAGCGGCCATCTTGTCGGCCACCATCCTCATATTGTCGAACCAGTCCTCACCCAGCGGATCAATCAGCACCACCTGCGCTCCGATTTCTCTGGCGATTACTTCGGCGCTTTTTCTGGAGAATTGGGGTTGGGCAAAGATTATCGAAATCTTTTCCCGGCGGGCAAGTTCAATCAAGGCCTTTAGATGTGCCGGCTTCGGGCTCTTACCCTCAATTTCCACCGCCACCTGCTGGAGATCGTAGTCGCGGGCAAAGTAGCCCCAGCTGGGATGGAAGACCATGAATTTCATGCCTGACTTGTCACCCAGAATGTTCCTTAGCTGTGTATCAAGTCGATCAATTTTCTCGATAAAACGTTGCGCGTTGGCCTGATAGGTTGCCGCGTGCTGCCGGTCCAGGGCTGCAAGATTGGTCCTGATAATCCCCACCTGATGTTTAACCAGCGTCGGGGAAAGCCAGATATGAGGATCCAGGCCGGCCTCATCTTCCTGGTGAGCGCCGGGGATATCTTCTTCATGATCCTCATGATGGTGGTCATCCGCCATGGCCATCCTGTCAACCCCTGCCTCGGTGTGAACCACCCTCATCTCAGGGTTGATCTTGGTTATTCTATCCAGCCAGGCTTCCTCGAGGGCTATGCCAATGGTGAAATAGGCCCGGGCCGCAGCCAGTTTTCTCATCTGCGACGGTTTCGGTTCATAGGTGTGAGGGCTTGCCCCTGGGGGAACCATCACTTCGACGTTGAGCAGATCGCCGCTAATTTGTTGCACAAAATATTTCTGGGGAAGAATCGAGACAAACACGGTCGCAGAAGCACTTACCCTCCCCGGCAGACCGGCCCCGCATGCACATGCAACGAACAGTACAGCACACCAAAGGTTTCTTTTCATACTAACCTGGCTCCGATAACAGCAGCAAAACGGTTTATGCAACTTTGTTGCACGGTGGTTAACAGATAACCACCCGGGCGGCAGCAGGCAAGGCCCTGCCTCCCTCCGCTGCCAGAATCTCTGGTCGGCGATCTCTCCCCTGGCGGGCTCTCGCCATGCGTACCGATCAGCTGCTGCAGCGCCTCAGGTCTATGGAGCTGAGCAAACGGGAAACTCCCTATTCCATATGGGGGCCGAGAATCATGTCCTTGTATCCGAGCCCCGCTGGAATGCGCGGGTAGAGCATTTCATCGACATCGGTGACCACTTCGAGAAAGGAAGGCCCTTCAGCGCTGATGAAGTCTTCCAGCCCCTGCTTCAGCTCGCCGCGTTTTTCGATTCTGCGGCTATAGGCGAAAGCCATCTCCTGGGCGACATTGGCGAAGCTTATATCGGTGATCTTCTTGGTACCCACGTGGGACCCGCCATATATGAGATCCTGAATATTTCTGACCATGCAGTCGCCATGATTGTTGAGCAGCAGTATTTTTACCGGAAGCTGATACTTGCCGATGGTGAAAAGTTCCCCCAGATTCATCAGCAGGCTGCCGTCTCCGTCGATGGCGATAATGGTGTCATCCGGGTTGGCGTAGTGGGCTCCGATCGCGGTCGGCACGGCGAATCCCATTGTGCCGTAGCCGCCCGAGGTCAGAAAGGTCTTGGGTTTGAGAGAAATCAGGTACTGGGCGGCGAACATCTGATGATTGCCGACACCGGTGGTCACCTTGGTGTCTTCGGTGAGCATGGTGGAGAGAAACTCCATTACCTCGGACTGCTGGATGAGAGGATTTTCCCGGTCAAAATTGAGCGGATGATCCTGCTTGAGCTTGAACGCATATTCCTGCCAGGGACCTATATCAAGTTTAATATCATGTTTTTCGGCGTAGTTGAGCAAATCGTCCAAAGCAGTTTCCGCCTTGCCGATGAAGGAAAATTTAGGGTTTCTGGAAAAGCGCACCTCCTGAACCTTTTCCGGATTAACATCGAAATAGGCGATATCAGCCTCCAGTCCGGCCTCGCCAACCTTCTGCTGCACCCGGTCGTCCCAGCGAATCCCGAAAGCAACGAACAGGTCGGTCTCCTGAATGGCCATATTGGCCGCCGGCACTCCGAACATACCGAGCATGCCCAGGGCCCAGTCGCCCTTCTCGTTGAGAATCCCCTTGCCCATCAGACTCCAGATGGAAGGGACCCTGTAGCGCCGGTTGAAGGCCCTGATGCGCTCACTGGCCGACTCCGTGTTGAGCCCGCCGCCGATGTAGAGCAGCGGTCGTTTGGCCTTCTGCAGCAGTTCAAAAAACTGCTTACACTGATTTTCACCAAGGTGCCGCTCCTCGTCGTATTTATGTCGAAATCGTTGGGCCTCGATGGCTCTGTAGTCACCTTCATTTTTCTGGATATCAAAGGGAAAATCGATCACCACCGGCCCTGGTTTTCCCGATTTAGCCAGGAAATAGGCATCTTTGACGATTTCCTCGACGTTCTGAAGTTCGGTGACCAGGATCACTTTTTTAGCCGCGTCTTTGAAAATCGAGACGACATCGATGGTCTGGAACACATCGGTTCCCATCTGGCCCTGGGCGACCTGTCCGGCAAAGACCAGGAGCGGAATCGAGTCGGCGTTGGCATCCGCCACTGCGCTCAAGGTGTTGGTGATGGCCGGCCCCGAGGTGACCACCGCAATCCCGACGTCGTTGCTGGAGCGAGAGTAGCCGCCGGCGGCGAACGCGCATGACTGCTCGTTGGCATTGACCACAATCTCTATGCCAACCTCGTCGATGGCGTGGAACACCGGCAGAATGGTGGCCCCTGAAAACCCGAATACCTTCTTTACCCCGAGGTCAACGAAACTCTTAGCTAAGATCTGTGCATTATTCATGAAATTCCCCCGAATTCCTCACTGATATGATTGACGACGCCGCAGCGTCCCACCCGTCTTACTCATTTTTCCTTTTTGGGGAGGCTACACTATAGGCGATGTGGATTTATCTGGAAAGAAACTCCTGGATGCGCCGAACGCCCTCCGCCATGTTTTCTATACTGTTGGTATAGGCAAAGCGGACGTGTTTTTCCGGGCTGTGGACACCGAAATCTTTTCCAGGCGTTATTGCAACACCCTGGTGTTCCAGAAGATCATAGGCAAACCTGAAACTGTCGGCTGTCAGCCCGGAGCTGTCAGCATAGAGATAGAATGCTCCCTGCGGCGTCACCGGTATCTGAAAACCGATGTCCTGCAACGCCGGCAGCAGAAAATCCCTCCTTTTCCTGAACTCCTGCCGCCGCTCTTCGAGAACACCCAGACATTGGGGGCTAAAGGCCTCCAGGGCCGCATACTGTGATATCGAAGTACAGGACAGAAACAGGTTTTGCGCCAGGGTGTCGAGACTCTCCACATAGGCTTCCGGAGCCACTACCCAGCCCAGCCGCCAGCCGGTCATGCCGAAATATTTTGAAAAGCTGTTGATGACGAAAAGGTCATCAGCCAGTTCCAGCGCCGAATATCCCTTACTGCCGTAGACCAGGCCCTGGTAGATCTCATCAACAATGAGATGCCCGCCTCGTTCTTTGACCGCCGCGTGAATGCGCACCATCTCTTCTCGTTCCACCACGGTCCCGGTAGGATTTGACGGGGTGGCCACCATCACCGCCCTCGTTTTGTCACTCCAGCTATCACCGATCTGAGTGCTGCTGAGCTGATAGTTGGTATCGGCGTCAACCGGTATTCCCACGGGAACTCCGGAGACCAGTTCGACAAAGTTCTTGTTGCACGGATACCCTGGGTCGGTCATCAGCACCTCTTCTCCCGGGTCGATCAGCACGCTCATCACCAGTTGTAAAGCACCGGATGAACCAGGAGTGACGATGATCCGGGCGGGATCGACAGAAATCGACAGCGAACGGGCATAGTGGTCGCTGATCGCCTGCCGCAGCTCGGGTATCCCGGTGGCCGCGGTGTAGCCGGTATGGCCTGCGTACAGAGCATTCTTGCCTGCCTCGATCACCGTTTCAGGAGTGGCAAAATCCGGTTCTCCCACTTCCATGTGGATCACCGAACGTCCCTCCGCTTCCAACTGCTTGGCCCGGGCCAGCAGATCCATTACATAGAAGGGAACGATCCGTTCCATCCTCGCGGCTGTTCTCCAAGTGCTCATGCGCTTTTGCAAAGTTCCTGTGTGGTTTGCTCAACTCACCCGATGGGAGTCATCGAGTTCCCGGTAGAGGGCCAGGATACCCGAGCGAGTCAGTTTTTTTATTCCCAGAGGTTTCAGTAAATCCACCATGGCATTTATCTTGCCTTCGTTGCCGGTCACTTCGACGATATAGGAATCGCTGCCGGCATTGACCACCTTACCGTTGAATATTTCCACTACCTGCAGCAGTTCGGAACGGTTCTCCGAGGTGACGGCAACGCTGATCAGAGCCATCTCCCTCCTGACGGCCTTCTTTTCGTTGGTCATGTCCCTGAGCTTGATTACATCAATGAGCCTCTCCAGCTGCTTCTGGATTTCGATATACTGATCCGGAGTCGCCTTGGTCTTTATCGTAATTCTCGAGATTTCGGGATTGTGGGTCGGCGCCCCGCAGATGCTCTCCATGTTGTAGCCTCTGCCTGAAAAAAGTCCTGTCACCCGTGATGTAACCCCGGGTTTATTGGCTACCAGCATTGTCAGTACATAGAATTGTTCTTCCATCTATTTCTCCCTTATGGCTGTGGGCGATCTGGGAAATCGGTGATTCCTTGAGGCACCCTGGCGATTCGGGGCGTCTCCAACGGTGAACCATTTTATGCAGTGCAATCTACCCGCAAACCAGTGGCGATGACAATAGAATTTCTGATGAAATAGGTGGGCAACGAAGAGATCCTTCGCGCTCCCGGCGAAGGGTGCCGGATGAGGGTAGAGAAGGGAAAAACAGGGTGCTTGCAGCGTGGGGATTCAGCTCGATGAACTTTTTTTGCCGTTGCCGACAGCACCGTTCTGCCGTTTGGCTATGTCCTGCTCCTTGGCAATCTTTTCCGCTTTGGCATCACCGGCCAGCCGCAGGGTCTTCGGTACGGCAACATCGACACTGGCGGTGCACGATTCACATACTTCCCTTGGACAGTCGGTGATCTCCCAGCAGGGGGCGTAACGCAACAGCTTTTTGATACCGGGAATGGAAATCCCCTCATCATGAATCATCTTGCGAATACAGCCGATCCAGGTAATGTCGTTGGCCGAAAAGAATCGGCGGTTGCCCTTGCGGGCAGGCTTTACCAGCCCTTCATCCTCATAAATCCTCAGAGTCCGGGGATGCACTCCCAGGATCTGGGCAGCCACCCCTATTGAATAGACCGGCGTATCCGGAGTGATCGGCTGGACTTCCACATTTTTATTAGATGTCATGATTCCACCTTAGAAGAGGTCGGAAACGCCTTCTGGTCTCTGTGCCATCCCGGCAGAGCGGCACGGCACAGAGACTTTGAGCACCCGTGTTCAGTGATCCTCGCTCAGGTGGCCCCGGAAGAGTCGCTCACCGGCAAGGAACAGGAATCCGCAGAAAGCAAAGCCGCCTATAGTAATCAGCCACTCGTGGAGGCTCGGTGCATAGGTGAACAGGTGCGGATAGTCGACCAGTCCCAATCCATGAAAATGGGGTACCAGCTGACCGACGATCACCAGATCGTAGCGCATGAAGAAAATACCTATCATGCCTGCCACCGAGGCGATGAACAGAACCCTCATGTTGTTGCCGCGCACTGCCAGAATCAGCGTAAAGGGTATGAGCATGCCCAGCGCCACCTCTCCAACCCAGAAATTGATCGCATAGGGGCCCGACAGAAGCGCCTGCATGGCTTCATATTTTCCGGGGGGATTGCCGGTAACGCCGGCAATCATCTTCCAGCTGGTGAAAAAGAGAATAACAGCCATCATCAGAGCGCCCATTTTGGCAACGCTGCTCAGCGACTTTTTCATGTCGTCACTCATTTGCCAGCCGTTTGCCCGGTAGGCCAGATAGGTGAAGAAAATGATCGCCACACAGCCGGACATGGCCGCCGAGGTGATGAAATAGATGGGCATGTACGGCCCATGCCAGAATTCACGGGCATTGAGCAGACCGAAGACCGCTCCGAGGTTCGAGTGGGCCACGACACCGGTCAGCAGACCGGCCAGACCGAACATGGTCGCCGTCCTGTGCTGTTCCTTCTGGAGCATGACAAACTCGATCATCATAAAGAACAGGTAGGCGCCGTAGAGCGTGCCCATCCACCAGATGTTGGAAGTGGGGTTAGCTCCGATAACGTTGCCCACCGGCATCCGCCACGAATTCTCGATCTCAAAGGCAATGACCAGAAAGCCGGCGACGATGGTGGCAATCGATAAAAAGACGGCCCGTTTGGCTATGGGATTGAAATCTTTGAATCCAAAGACATGGCCGACGGCAGAAACAATACAGAGTCCGGTAGAGGTAACAACGAAAAATACGTAGGCGGCAATTAACACTCCCCAGGGCACATCCCTGGTTACTCCGAAGGTGTGCTCATGCCCGGCCATGATCGAATGAATGCCGAACGCGACACCAACCATTGTCAGAAGTCCGCAAAGCATCACTGCCGTGGTGTATTTCCACGATACAGTTGACTCCAGTCCCCCTTCCTGAGGCAGAATGCCCGCTAAAAGATTATTCATCACGTGCTCCTTTCTTTCCATTTTGGATTATCTGTCAGTCTCAATACGTTGTGTGATC
>JARFQM010000475.1 GCA_029287755.1 Desulfofustis sp.
GGTTGGATCGGGGCGGTTCGGATATTTCTTCATCCACAGCTCGTGGCGCTGGCGCTGATGGTTGAACATGCTCTTGACGTGGAACATCTCGATCATCTCACCAGTGCGTTCGCGCGGATCGGTGTAGAGGTCATAGAACTCGTTTTTGGAGAGTCCCGGGGTTGCGTTCTTCCAGTCACGCTTGAAGCGACCTTTTACAGCGCCGGCCAGGCTCGGCCCCACGTATATCATGACGTAGTCGCGGCGGCTGTATCCGTCGCCATTGAGGAAGAGCGATGTCTGGTCAACGCCGTCGATGACCCGGTCGGTGGGGATGTGCTCCATTGCGCCCCCCAAGCGGGCGAAGGTGGTATACAGGTCCGAGACATGCAATATGTCGCCCACGATCTGGCCAGGCTCGATCACCCCTGGCCACGTGGCAATGCAGGGCACCCGCACACCGCCCTCAGTAAAATCACCCTTTCCCCCTTTATAAAGTGTTTCCACCATGCCGCGCGGGCCATAGTGGATGAAAGGTCCGTTATCGGCCATGACCATGATCAGGGTGTTCTCGGCAATACCCTTGTCCTGAAGGTGCTGTTGCAGTTTGCCGACAAAGACGTCAAGGCGCTCAAGTGCTTCAGCGAGCGGGTTCTTGTTTGCCGTGCCCTTCACCGGATTACGCGGGTCGGGGAGAAAGGACAGCAAGATCGGTTGGTGAGCCACGAAGAAAGGTTTCTTGGCCTCCACTGCCTTGTCGATAAAATCAAGGGTGCGCTTTTCGGATTCGGCGATGCCGTCCCAATAATTGGTGACCTTGGGAGGGGGCCCCCATTCGTAGGTCTTGCCGCCCTTGGTGCCCTCGAGGAACCACACCGCTCCGAGGGGCTGCCAGGACTTGTCGATGTCGTATTTGTCCTCGCCATACATCTCGGGGTACATGCCGGTAATTACGTTCATCGACTCGGCTTCTTTCGCCCACATGCTCGGCACCGGGGTGTAAGGAGTGAAAAAGGCCTCGTCATAACCCTGGTTGTGGGCGTAGCTGAACTCGGTGTCCCCGAGGTGCCATTTGCCGAAGAAACCGGTCATGTAGCCGGCCTCGCTCAGGACCTCGGCGATAGTGACTTCGTCGGCATCCATACCGGAGTATTCTACCGGAAAGGAAACGGTGTGCATGCCGCTGCGCACGGCGTAGCGGCCGGTCTGGAGGGCCCCCCTGGTGGGCGTACAGGCCGGCTCGGTATACATGCGCATAAAGTTGATACCCTCTTCGGCCATCTTGTTCATGACGGGTGTTTCGAAACCCCGGACCGCCTGGATCTCAGGAATTCCCACCTCGCCGAGGGCCGTATCATCCCACATAATGTGGATGATGTTCGGCGGAGTGCCATGTTTCTTCTTCAATTCTGCCAGCTTCTTGTCTATCTCCTTGTCCTCGGCTGCCCACTTCTTACCGTGCTGGGCTTCAAGGATATAGTGCTCAGCGTCGTGGATGATCTTTCTTTTTGCGTCCACGGCCCTGGGGCCCAGAGCAAGAGCCATGGTGCAGAGCATAAATAGGAATAACGTCGTTGTTCTCCTCATGATTTCCTCCTTTTTATTTATCTTATTTTATACAATCCTTTGGAAGAACGACTTGATTAACTGCGAATAATTGTTAGGATAAATATTATTGAAAACCTAGGACATCAAAAATCGGCAAAAAATAGGCTATGCAACGACAAAAACCCAAGTCTTTTATATTGAATGATCGGTTTACCGATTTCGAGGAGTTTGCCCAAGCGACTCGAGCATGGGACCTGGACTTCATCCAGCTTGACCGGGGCAATTTCGAGACAGAAATAGTCCAAGTCGGAGTCGGTGACATCCTACTCGCGCAAGCCAGTTTCAGCCGTTTTATCGATCAGAAGGGGAGTTCGCCGCCCGGCCTCTGGACCTTTGCCATTTTGACAGACAGATCGTCAGACATAATCTGGCGAGGGCGACAGGTCAGCAAGAAATCGGTGATGATCTATTCACCTGGATCGGAAATTGATGCGCAGTCTAGGCCGGGATTTGCCGTTTACACCCTATCGTATCCGGAGAGTTTACTTGATGAGCTAGCTCAGATGTCTGGAATCCCAAGTTTTCGGAAACTGATCGAATCCACAGATCTCATTACAACCGAGGGATCCAAGGTATCAAAATGCCGCGAGCGGACAAAGCACATTGTGTCTGCGATTAAAGAGCAGCCGAAGAAGTTGAACAGTAAAGCCATGCTGGATGAAATGAGTTTTAGCCTTTCACAGCAACTCATATCCACCCTAGTATTTTCCCGCCCGGAGCATAATAAGCCTTCTCACAGGAAGAGAGACCGCGCCCTTCGGCGAGCGAAGGCATACTTGAGCGAACATGTTCAAGAGCCTGTTACTGTGAGTGATCTCTGTCGGGTGACAGAGGTGAGCGAGCGCACCTTGCGCTATGCTTTTTTAGAGCAATTCGGAACCTCTCCAAAATCTTACCTGCTGGCAATGCGTCTTAACGGTGTACGTAGGCATCTCAGCCATGCCGATCCTTCTTCAACAAAAGTAGTTGATGTGGCCAATCATTGGGGCTTCTGGCACATGGGACAGTTTGCCGCCGACTACCGGAGACTATTCGGCGAGCTTCCATCAGAGACTTTGAGGCGGGAAGGTGGGAAATCGCAAAGATTAACCCACTGAGTTATTTGAGTCTTACAAAGATCACATTGTAACTCTGTTGCTGTACTGCCTGAAAATAAACGCCGACGAGTGCGTCATTCGTTGAATCGTATTCCAACGTGTAGGTAGATCCAGGGTAACCCTCATCCCTGAGTTCGATGAACAGCCTGGCAGTCTTTCCCTTCAATACAGCCTCTGCTCGGGAGACGTTGATTGGGCGGGGATTAAAATAGGCCGCCTCCACCCGGCCCTCTGGATCGACACTCCGCACAGCAATCATATATCCTCCGTCCGTTCTGACCCAATTTCCGATCAACATTTGTGTGTTCGGTTCTTGGGCCCTCGGTGTAGTGGCCGGTGCTGCGGATTTTTGCTCGGTTTGTCGTCCACTCTTTACGGCCAACAAGACCACAACAACAATCGTCAGGCCCGCCAAGATTCCTAAAGACACGAACAGTTTCCGCTTAGGGGCTGACCGCTGGCCGCCAATTTGTTCTTTCTTACTTTTCTTCTTGCTTTTGCCAGCACTCATGAATTCGTATACCTCTGCGATATGGGAAGAATACTGAACTGTTGAGATGCTCAAAAAATCTTAATATGCATATTGCATCAATATGGTTTATCTGACTCCGCTGACATTATAACTATTGACGTTCGCTTCGCATTCTCCTATTTGCAGTCTCCAGCAATTGAGGCCCAAGGGGGTTGGTAGGGTGTCTTGATATGATTTGCTCAGCAATGCGTTTGGCCTGCTGATACATTTCTCGCTTGAGATAGTATTGCGCAATGGCATTCAAATATTCCAGGTTGTCCGGCTCCAGTTGAAGGGCGCGCTTTAAAGCAGATTCAGCCTGCATTTCTCTACCTAGATAATCGAGTAACAGACCCAGGTTGTAATGCACCCTGGAGCGATCAGGCATGGCACGGGCCGCATTCTCCAGATAACGCGCTGCTTCAATGTATTTCTTTTCTTCTGCCAGCAGCAATCCTAATGAATAGTGTATTTCATACAGCTCGGGTTGCGCCTTTACCACCTGGCGGAGAAGTATCTCTGCTTTATCATTTTGACCCATTTGGTTGTACAGCATGGCCAAATTCACCTTGGCCGGATAAAACTGATAATCGATACGTACGGCCGCTTTATAGTTCTCCATGGCCAAATCCTGCTTCTTTAAATTGGCGTAAAGATTGGCAAGGTTGTAGCGGCCGAAGGCAAAATCTCCGGAATATTCCATGGCCTGCCGAAACTCGAGCAAGGTGGTCACGAATAGCTCATTCTGTTTCTCATCCAGTTGGGGGGAAGGAATCTCAGTGAGCCGCCTGGCTGCTTCAATGCGAACGGCTTTGACCGGATCGTAAAGCATGGCTGCTAGGAGCTCTGTTTGTCTTGTGGGATCGGATGCATTCAGATAATCGACTGCCGTGCGGCGAATCAGGGCTTCTTCGTCCATCAGTGCCAACTCGTAAGCTCGATTGGTCTCATCGCCCGGATATGCCGACAGAAGCGACATTGCGGTGGCCCTGACGATTACGGGCTAGAGGGGATCGCCAGCCAGTTTTAGGAGGTCTTGATGAGCTTCAGTCTGCTGTCTCCGCCCGGCAGCGCTAATAGTGCCGTAATGGGCCCGTCGGCCTGGGCCGTACCACTTGATGATGTACTGGTCGGACCACTGGCTTGTCTTATC
>JARFQM010000030.1 GCA_029287755.1 Desulfofustis sp.
CTTGGCCCGCCGGCGGTAGCGCTCCCTGCCCACCGCCTTCAGCTCTTTGGCCAGTTTCGCCAGACGATCGTTGATCCGTCTCCGGTCGATCTCCAGTTTGGTTTCACCCGGCCCCCTGGCGCCTATCCCGCCGGTCAATCGTGAGAGGGCGTCGTCACGGGAACTCAGGCGCGGCAGCATATACTTCAATTGGGCCATCTCGACCTGCAGTTTTCCCTCCCTGCTCATCGCCCGGTGGGCGAAGATATCGAGAATGAGCTGGGTGCGGTCGATGACCCTGAGATCGGTAAAGTCGGTGATCGATCTTATCTGGGACGGATTGAGTTCCTGGTTGAAGATCAGCAGGTTGGCATCGAGCCGCAGGGCGGCAATGACGATTTCGGTCAGTTTGCCCCGTCCCAGAATATAGCGGGGATTGATCTTGCTGCGGCGCTGGAGCACCTCGCCAAGCACCAGAATATCATCCGAGCGGGCCAGCTCCCTGAGTTCCTCCAGCGAGGCGTGAGCCTGCTGTCGGGATTCGGTGGTGACACTTATCAATATGGCCCGGTCTTTGTCTCTATCGAGTTGGGCGGTGCGGCGCTGACGGCTGAATTCTTCCTCGAGGGCCCGGACCAGTTCAGCGAACCCCTCGGGCTGACGGGCCGGATGAACCGGATCGAGAAAACTCCACATCTGGCCGTTTTCTCCGCTGGGAAGCAGATGGGCAGAATAGAGCTTTTCCGGCAATCCCTCGGAGGTGATCTTCAGGACCGACATCAGATCCAGCCTGAGAAAGAGCAGGTCCATCAGGTCGTCGTCAGTCAGGTCTTCGCCGCCCGGATGGGTATGCACCAGCCTCAGGCCCCTGAGCCTGCCGCCGGCGGCTCGTATCTGGCTCAGCTTCGGGATCATCAGGCCGCTGTGGTCACCGACGATCACCTGTTCGATTTTGCCTGACCGGTGGATGAGCACGCCAATCTGCCGGTTGAGTTCGTGGGAGAGCTCGCAGAGCGTCCTGGCCATCTCGGGCGCAATGATCTGATCGCGGCCCACCCGCCGGCTGCCCACCCGCTCGAGCACCCTGAGGTGATTTTTCTTCAGTCCCTGAGTATTTCCGCAGACCCTGGCGATGATCAGTCCTCCGTCTCAGTCTTCTGCCCATCAGCCGCGGGCACAGGCCAGTCAGCCAGGGCCATTGAGTTATCGCCATCCTTGCGGGGGCAGATGGTCTGTTGGCTGTAATTCTTCCAGATCGGATCGTCATACCTGTCGTGGCAGTCGGCGCACAGCCCGACCCGGAGAATAGCTTTGAGCTCCTGACCGTTGAAGGCCCTGAGATCTGCCCGTGAACCATGTTGCAGCTGGGTACCGTCGAGGGCGACGAAACTGTCGAGTCCCACGGTCTCTCCCGCCTCGGTCTGCAGCCCGGTGTCGAGGGGGCTGAATGAAACTTTGTTGTTCACCACGGCCAGCGTCCCCTCACCCAGCCCCACCGTTTTGGTGGAACCATGGCAGTCGTTGCATTCCCGCCCCTTTTCCTGAGTAGTGTGGGGATTGATCGCCGCCATGGTAAAGCGGTTGAAACTGTCTTCCAGCTTACCCTCGTCATCGAACAGGGTGACGATGTCCTGGCAGCCGGGCGTGACGATGACCACCTCGTCTTTCCAGACGCCAAGCATCGGCTTGCGGTAGCGGATGTAGGAACGTCCTTCCTCCCAGCGCCCCGCGGTCTGGGTGAGGCTCAATTTGTCCAGATGGGTGGCCGATTTGTCCCTTTTCGCATGACAGCCGTAACATTGGGGCACCCAGGTGGAGTGGCAGGCTTCACAGGTCACCCGCTGGTGCGGTTCAAAATCACAGACCCCGGCCTTGGGCTGCCGCAATTCATATTTTTTGTCGTCGTTCTTGCCGAACAGGTGATACCCGTTGTCTACCTTGTCCACATTGGTCAATTCATTGTTTTTCCTGGTTGTTCCCGGCTCTGGCCCATGGCACGTCTCACAGGAGATCTCCAGCTGATCCTCGTAGTGGGCATAACTGGTGCCGTCGCCCATGACTTCTTCCCTGGTGTGACAATCGATGCAGGCCATGCCCCGCCGGTGGTGAATATCGTCGGCCAGTTCCAGGTAGAAGCGCTCACCCGGCATGCGCTGCGAGGAGAGTTGCCCGGCCTCGTAGGGAGTACCGTACCCCTCCGCTTCAAAGACACCGATATAGGCCAGTCCAATCCGGCCCGAACGGTTGTGGCAGCGGATGCAATTGTCGTCGATGACCTTGCTGACGACCAGCGGGTGAATGTTCTCTTTATCCTCGTCTTCGCCGTAGTCATCGCTTGATTCGATGACCGAGGGCCGCTCCGACCCAGCCGGCATGATGTAGTGGCAGGCCGAACAGCCGCCGCCCTTGTCGTTGAAGAAAGCCGGGGCGTTGGGCAGATCGTTCTTCTGCTTCCAGAGATGACAGGTGGCGCAGAGTTTGCGATAATAATCGAGCGCCAGCGAGGTTTCGCCGCTGTCGATCAGATCCTTGACCGTCATCTCGGTGTCCTGGCTGTCGCTTTCACCCCAGTAGTAGAGCAGGGTTCCCAGTATGCCCCGGTTGGTGGCCATTAGAGAATTCTTCACCTTCTGCGCATCAGCCGGATGACAGCCCTCGATGCTGCAGGTCTTTTCAACTACCCGCAGATCTCCAGGATTTAAGACCATCCCTCGATGCGCCTTATCCTTGTCGATGGCCAGCGGGTCTCCCAGGTGGCAGGGGGTACAGCCTATTACTTTGACATCATGGGCAGGATCGAGCTTTTCCTTGGTATGGCACTCCAGACACATGTCGACCCGGCCGGAAGTGGTGATCTGGATCTGCTCCGGCCGCTCAAGCCGATATTCCCTATAGACCAGGACAGCCACCAAGGTCAAAACGATGGCGAGCGACAATAGTGTCGATAAGGCTTTAAAAGAGAGGATATGTTTCATGGACCGCGCGTTCAACCCCGGTAGTTCTGGACGTTGGGCAGACGCCGGCCAAAGCCGAAGGCCTTGCTGGTAACCTTCAAGCCCATGGGTGCCTGTTTGCGCTTGTACTCGTTGATCCTGATCCGCCGGACGATATCGTCAAC
>JARFQM010000142.1 GCA_029287755.1 Desulfofustis sp.
GGGGACGGTGGCAGCCCAGGCCTTAAATTTCTCACGATCGGAGGCGGCACCGGTGATATAGCGCTCGTCAACACCGTTGGCCCTCATCGCCCGCCACTTGTAATGATCGCCGTTGAGCCAGATGGAGGTCAGATTGTCGAATTTTTTATTTTCGGCAATTTCCTGTACCGGCAAGTGGCAGTGATAATCGAAAATTGGCATGGGCGCAGCGAATTGGCGATAGAGGGTCTGCGCACTTTTGGTTTCCAACAGGAAATCCTCGGATAAAAACGGTTTCATGGTCTCTCCACTAGAGGCTGGGCTTCACCCGGTGCAGAATTTCACCGGCTTTTTCGACGAACAGGATACCCTCCGACTCCCGATTTCTGAAATCTTCCGGGTCGATGAGTTCGGGATCCATATAGCCGAGGTTTATCTTGGCGCAGGTTTCCGCGGGAATCTGCGAGGCGATGACCACCTCGATTCGCGGCCGTTCGATGCCGTTCTGCATCGCCCCCGTGCCCCGCACATGGGTGGAGTGAGCCAGCACGCCCCGGGGGATGTCGGTAAACTTGCCGGGCTGCTCGAGAAAGTAGTCGACTATATGGTAGCCGATGCGCTCGATATCTTTTCCCCAGGTGCGTGAGACTTCGGTTATATGGGGGGCGTAAATAATGAGCCTGCCGCCGTCCGCCACTACCTGCTCGAGTTTGTACATTACTTTTCCGCCGGTCCAGATCTCGTCGTACATGGGTGGGCAGACGCCGAAGACGGTCGGGTAGGCACGCTCTTTTTCAATCACATGGACCTGTTCGGAGAGATCGGCAGCGGCTGACCAGGCCTCCTGGTAGCCGCCGGCGAAGAGGCCGTACAGCTCGGTCTGAGACTTGACCACCATGGATAAGCAGACGACCTCGGTATCGATCAGTTCCATGGCCTTGTTTATCACTTCACGCACTGGTGTGTGCTTGATGCCGATGGTGCCTGCACAGGTCACCACGGCACCGAGCCAGTGGAAGGAATGGAGAAACTCTCCGCCGGAAATGCCGGGAAACAGATATTTGGCGCCGCCCGAATAGCCCACGACTTCGTGGGGGAATACCGGACCGCAGATCACTATCAGATCGTACTCGAAGATGACCCGGTTAATGTCGACGGGTACCCGTTCCCTGAGTCTGCCCCCCGACAGCCGCTCGATCTCGTCCGCCTCGATCCAGCCGATCCTGGTCATGGTGTCCTCCAGATCCCAGCGATGGTTCAGAAAAGAGGAAGTGGTGAAGCGGTTTCTCTGCATCTCGTCCAGGCCGTAAAGTTCCAGGATCTTGTCTGCGGGCATGGGGGTGTGGGTGCCGAGCGCTACCATGAAGTCAAGCCTGGCTGCCGAGGCACCGGCGAGCTCGTGCACGGCCCGCACCATTGCGGGCAGCGGACAGGTGCGGGTACTGTCCGGGGTGAGCACCAGTATCCGCTTCCGGCGAATCCGTTCCTCGGGCAGTACTGCACCAATTATCTCTCTGATCTCATCTGTCGAGAGCACAGTCTCGGCAGTTCCGTATCCTGATCTCATGGTTCGTCTCTGTTCCTTTTCGACTATTGTCTGTTTACCAGCACCTTCGGTGCAGGCAGCCCCGGTCCTGCATGTTGTTCAGTAATCACACCACTGATGGTATTCATCGATCATGGCCATAAAGTTGTCATAGTTGGCGCCGACGGCGATGGTATGGGTGGTTCCCAGGATGAACCGGCCGTGTTCCTTGGCTTTGTCCATAGCCGTTCTGACTTCGCGCCGCACCTCGTCCATGCTCCCCTCGAGTATGAGTTCCACGGGGACTCCTCCCCACAGGACCAGTGTATCACCGACCCGTTTTTTTACATCTCCCAGGTCCATACCGGCCGATTGCTGAATCGACTGATAGCAGTCGTAGCCGAGTTCGACGAAGAGATCGAGAAATTGATTGACGTTGCCGCAGCAATGCTTGACCACAAACTTGGAGTGGTGTTCCTTGACATTAGCCACTCTGGTCTTGTTGGCCTCGAAAAAAAGTTCGCGAAACATCTGCGGACTGATAAAACCTCCTGAATTAAATGCAAAATCAGCACCCCAGATGATTGCATCGCTTTTGGGGTGGATCATTTTCTGGTCCAGCCTGTTCTGTTTTTCAACGAGGTAGCTGGTTGCCTTTTCGATAAAATCCCTGTTGGTGATCAGGGCCATCATACCCTGCTCCATGCCTCCCTGGAGGACGATGCCGATTTCCCCTCCCGAAGGTCCGACGATGAACTTGCGGCCGGCGAAATACTCGATCACGGTGTTGAGTATTTCCCACGATCGGGGATCCAGGCCCGAGGGCTCGTCAACAATTACTCCAGACTCCACCTCTTCCACCGTGGCGAGCAGTTCGTGATCCATGGTGTAGAGGGTTTTCTCGGCCAGCGGGTCTTTGATGCAAACCACGTCGCAGGTGATCTCAGAATACTTGTAGACCCTGCCATCGTGATCTTCCCAGGTCGTGGCGTCGAGCTTTCTGGGGGGAGGCAGATCGCTGGGAGCAGGCAGTGCCCAGGTTGCCATGGGAAAATTGATGATATCAAAGTCCAGTTTTTCATGAAGCTCAATGTGGTCTTTGATATAGCTCTCCATAACCTCTTCATGGCGGCCCTCCCAGAAAGCTATTTTTGATTTGGCTTTGGCCCTCAGGTAGGTGGGACGGCCTATGATTTTCTCTATCGTATCGAAATCTATGGCGAATTCACCGATGGGGACACGATCAGGAAGTTCTCCTGCAAAAACCGCGGCGACTCGTTCATTGGAGTTCATAATGCCGTTTCTCCATGAAATCTGCGATGAGGTGCATGATCAGGCTTGGTTGAACCTACGGCTCAAAGGTGAACTGGCGATGAAGCAGAAAAACGGGTCTCAACCAGATGAAAAAAGGTGTACCGTGATCGTCTAATTTCTATACTATATGAAATGAAATATCTATGATATTTTCAGCCTGTAGATCCAGGTGCAGGGCAAAGAGGTGAAAGAATAAGTATCGGCATCCACTCGGCCAGAACCGAAACAGAGAGACCAGGAGAAAGAGATGGGATTCATCAAGCATGAGAAGGAAGCACGAGAGTCGATAGGGGAGAGGCGTGAACGTTATCTGGGGCACACCGACAAGCTGATGATGGTGGTCATCGACTTCGATGACGGACCGACCACTGAGCCCGATCCGCCCCATTCCCACCCACATGAACAGGTGTCCTATGTGGTATCCGGCGAACTCATCGTCTATGTCGGAGATGATCAGGAGCAGCTTGGCCCCGGCGACATGTTCACCGTCCCGCCCGACGTGCCGCATACCGTACAGCTTCTGTCGGAACACGTCAGGCTGGTCGACTGTTTTACCCCATTGCGGGAGGACTTTCTGAAATAGTTTCCAGGCGGATCATGTCCTGCTTTTCGACACCGGCAATACGAATCGCCTGGTGAGCTTTCCGGTCTTTTCCCTGGCCGGCTTTGTCAGCGGATAACTCATGGGCAGCACCGCCGGGCTCCATAGAACTGAGCGGGCCTCGCACGAAGAGATTGGGCACGAGTGATCGGAATCAGTCTCTGGTCCGCGTCATTGCCGTTAGTTGACCAGATTCGGCAGAGTAAGCGAAATTGCCGGCACGAAAGAGACCAGCATCAGGGCAATCAAGATGGCGATATAAAACGGCCAGATCGTTTTGACCGCTTCCTCGATTTTGACCTTGCCCACGGCGCAGCCGACAAACAGACAGGCGCCCACCGGAGGCGTGCAGAGCCCGAGGCCCAGGTTCATCAGCAGAATCATCCCGAACTGATACGGGTCGATGCCGATGGTCGTGGCGATCGGTAGAAATATCGGGGTGCAGATCAGAATAAGAGCCGCCATGTCCATGATCATACCGAGCAGCAGCAGCATGAGGTTGATCATCAGCAGGATGATGATTGGATTTTCCGAGATTCCTATGAGCATCTCAGACATCTTTGTCGGCACCTGATAAAAGGTCAACAGGTAGGCAAAGGCACCGGCACAGGCAATGAGGATCATGACCATGGCCGTGGTTCGAACCGAATTTACCACGGCAACCTTGAATTTCTCCCAGGACAGTGCACGGTAGACAATGATGGTTACCAAGAACGCATAAATGGTGCCAAAGGCCCCCGATTCGGTCACCGTGAAGATCCCGCTGAGTACGCCGCCGACTATAATTACTGCGGTAAGCAACCCGGGAAGTGCAAAAATAAAATGCTGCAGCAGAATTATAAATCCGGGAAATTTTTCTGAGGAATAGCCGCGTTTGACGGCCACCAGATAGGCGACCGCGGCGAGACAAATGCACATCAGGACGCCGGGAATGAAGCCCGCCAGAAAGAGCTTGGTGATCGATATCCCTCCGCCGGCCGCAACCGCGTATATAATCATGTTATGGCTTGGGGGAATGATGATACCGGCAAGCGATGAGGTCACGGTGACGTTGACGGCGTAATCATCGTCATATCCCTTTTCTTTCATCACTGGAATAAGGATTGATCCCAGGGCGGAAATATCGGCGATGGCCGAACCGGAAATGCCGCCGAACAGCATCGACGAGAAGACATTAACTATGCCGAGACCACCCCGGACCGAACCGACGGCAGAGGAGGCGAACCTGACGAGCCTCATTGCGATGCCGCCATGAAACATCAGTTCGCCGGCAAAAATGAAAAAGGGGATGGCCATCAGCGCATAAATGCTGATGCCGGATATAATTCTTTGAAAAGCGATCATCATCGGCAGGCCTTCATAAAAAAAGGCGGACACGGCAGCAACGCCAAGGGCAAACGCTACCGGCATGCCGATCACCACACAGATTGCAAACATCGCCAAGAGGATGAGAAGACCCATTTAATTACAATCTCCTGTTTACTCGGATGGTTCCCGGTCGGTGCCTTTAAAGAAATGAATAAGGTGGCCGATTGAAAATAGGAAAATAAAGATACCGCTCAAGACGACGGGTAAAGAACGTAACCCCTCGGATACATTGAGAAGCGGGATTTCGGTGGCCCATTTGAAGGCGGTCAACTTGTAGCCATACACCGTCATGATCAGTCCGAAGCCGAGCAGCAGTAGGTGAGTTGCCAGCTCAAACAGTCTCTGAACGGGTTTTGGACTAATTTCTCTAAACACCGCTACCCCGAGGTGTGTTTTTTTGTGAATACCGACCGAGGCGCCTAGAAAGCCGATATAGACGATCAGCAATAAGGAAACCTGCTCGACCCAGGTTGGCGTGGCGTTGAGGACGTAACGGCCAAACACCAGCCAGCCGAAGATCACGGTCAGCACCACCAGCATTACCCCGGTAATAACCGTGCAGATATGGCTGATCAGATCAAGTCCCCGGTCATAAAGAGATTTCTCGTTCAACGGTTGTCCTGGCCCCATGTAATTGTGGTAGATGTAGTTGGATTCAAAAGAACAGAATGGGAAACGGTCATCAGAGCCGAACACTCTGATGACCGCTGTTTTTCTGTTTACGGAGTATTCTGAATAGTTTCGACCAGGGTCTTGAGGTTCGGGTTGTCCTTCAGGAATTTCTCGTATACCGGCTTCATCGCCGCCTGGAAGCCGCTCTTGTCCGGGATCTCGTTGAACTGAACGCCGCCGGCCAGGACTTTCTCTTCACTGGCCTTTTCACGCTCTTTCCAGAGC
>JARFQM010000213.1 GCA_029287755.1 Desulfofustis sp.
GTCTACAACAGCCTGCGGCCCGGCCTTCAGATATGGTCGCAGAATGTTGCGACGATGCAGCCGGAGGGAGTCGGTATGGCTTGCGGGACATGCCCGGTCTGCAGTGAAGCGCCGGCGCTGGCGATCCTCGATGACGAGGGGGCGCGAATGCTGAATTGCCACTTCTGCTGGCACCAGTGGCGAGTGACAAGAGGATGCTGCCCGCTTTGCAATAATCGGGACCCGGACCTGCTTGGCTACTTTTACAGCGAGGAAGAACCAGAGTACCGGGTAGAGCTGTGCGAAAGCTGCAGAACTTATCTCAAGCAGGTCGACTCGCGTGAAGCGGGGCGTCCGCTTTACCCACCGCTGGAGCATATCGTGACGCTGCACCTGGATTTGGCAATTCAGAAGGAAGGATATACGTCATCCTCTGATGTCCCGTTTTAGCCCATGAAGTGCCTGTCAGCACGACCCCTGATATGTTCATTTCTCCATGAATCCGTAATGTCCTGGAATAGAATAAAAAACAGGTTCCCTTTTAGAAGCTTATTTTTAAACTTACCGGAGGCGAATCATCCAGGTTATTTTATAGCATCTCGAATGGAGTTACCTACACCTGGACTGAGAATCGTAACCTCACGCTGTGGGAAGGGTATTTCAATATCGTTGTCGCGCAGCGCCTGCCAGATCATAAGCAGCAGATCGGCTCCTACCCTATTGGCCCCGTCATCGATTCCCTCCATCCAGAACTCGACGAGAATATCGATACCGGAATCGCCAAATCCGCTGATTTCAACATCGGCACGCTCCTCTATCGGTGTATCGGGTCCGTCTATGACCTGAGGGTGGGAACGGACCACCTTTTTAACTATATCGAGCATGAGCGGTATGTCCGTTTTGTAGGCCACTTGAAAATCAATTGAATAACGCTGTTTTTTGTTGTTGTGCGTCCAGTTGACAAAACGGGTTGTGATGAACTGCTCATTGGGAACCATAATGTCCTTACCGGAGTAAGTTTCAAGCAGGGTCGAACGTATGTTCATTTTGACGATTGTGCCAGATTGTCCATCATCGAGCTCGATGTAGTCGCCGATCTTCAATGAACCGTCTAGAAATATGATTATGCCGGAAATGAAGTTGGAGGCAATCGCCTGCAGGCCGAATCCGAGACCGACACCAAGTGCTCCGCCGAACACCGTCAGGGCGGTCAGGTCTATTCCCATGATCAGCAGAAGCAGAATAAAGATGAAGGTGAGGAGGGAAATCTGAAAAAGCTGGGCGAATACCTCTCGGGTGCCGATATCCAGCCGTTCCTGGCGTCTGATCATCTGCTGGCCGGTCCTGTTGGACAGACGTCCCAGCCAGAAGAGAATGGACCCAAACACAACCGCTCGTGCCAGACCATAGGCGGACACCCTGATATTGCCGAGCTCAAGATCGAGGGTGTCCAGGTAGAGGGTGACATCGTCCAACCAGCCGAATACCTGTAAAACTAATATTGGTACGATAAACCATTTAAAGATGAACTCGAGGTAAGGATTGGTGACGAAGCGGTGAATCACTGAATAGAATAGGAACACAACGGCAAGGCTCTCCCCCAGACGAACCAGCCAGCTTTGCTGAAATGCCATCTCGCTGAGCTCGATGGAGATGCCCATAAAAAGAATAATCAGGAGAGGGGTCAGAAAATAGCCGACACGATTAACCAGTTTTTTCAGGGGTAGCCAGGGGCCCGATTCCGGCGGCTCAGAAAGTACTGGAAGGAACTTCTTCAAAATTGCGGCGAGTGCAAAGGCGACCGCAATTGACACTACAATCAATCCCAGCTGAGCATAGAGTTGCGGGCTGCTTGCCCATGAGATCAACAGGGCGAACAGCTGGTCAAGTTTTTCTGTCCATTCTGAGATATCCATTATTTTGGCTCACCTCCAATCGAGTGTGCTTGGGTATTGCTGCGTCTAAGCGTATGATTCTATGGAGCCACAGCAGGCTTGAAACGTGCAGGATCTTATCATATTAGTGTATTCATGGTCCTCACCCTACTGCACCTGCAGCGGGGCACCTCTAAGCTGTTAGTCCGGATAGTCCCTTCCTGCATAAGGTGAATACACAGGTTCATCGGCGAAGAGGTCTGGTGTGACTTCAACATCGTACGGTGAGGCATAGGTTACGCTTGAACCAATAAGAAGACTTTATGCCCAAAGTAAGGAAGCAACACTAAATCTTTTTATCACATCAATCATTTGATCGCCCAATAGTTGGAGTGAATATGAATAAATCGTAGTGGCAGAAATAATGTAGTTTGGTGCACGACTATGCGAAATAAGGGATTCGAGTTGTTAGGAACCATACAGCAATAAATACGATGTCGAAAGATCATATTTACAGATTGTTGGGAACCGGCATGAAGTCCGGGACGCCATCCAGATGGACCGGCCAGAAGGCCTTGGTCGGCGAGTACCAGCGGAAATAGGCGAAAAAGCCCTTTTCCGGGTTGGTCTGGAGCCAGCTCGCCCACACTGAAAAAGGATCCGGTCGCGGCATTATTGGCGCCGCTGTTTCTGAAGTCGACCAACTAAATGACTGAACCAGAGGAATTGCCAAATATCCACCTCCATAAAATCCTGCTGCGATAATGGCCACTCGCTGCAGAAGTGCCGCGAGCAAATCCCCAACCAGCCCGGTAGAAAGGCAAGAGAAAAATACAGCTTCCTGACATTGAGCGTGGCGATTGTTTATCACAGCTGAGCTAAGGCAGGGAGATATAGTTGTTTTTGGTTGCCTTGACGACCTCGTCATCCCTGAAATACTCAACTATATCGGCCGGCAAATGAGCCAGGTCAAAGTCAGAGCCCTGTGGATCTGTGGAGCAGAAGACCACACTTTCGGCTCGTCTTCTCGAGCCGGAATTGAGGAGTTCAAGGATGAGGATCCAGATTACCGATTTCTCGATTCTTGTCACCCTCGGGAAATGCTTTTTTACTAAAATACAGGCGAGCAGTTTGTACTCCCGAGCGGGATCTCCATCACTGATGGTAAAGTCTATGGGGGGGATGCACAGCAGAAGATCGATCCGGTCAATGAAATCTCTGGCTTTGGGTATCTCAGACGCTTGTAATTCCGCTTTCACCTTGCGACGCCACTTCTCCGCAAACTCAGTATAGGTGACCTCTTGATCCGTCTTGCCCACTACATTCTGAATGCTTGGCGACGACAACAGAGCAGAGGCGGCGAAAAACAGCACTGCTCGACCTAAATGGTGGCGCTCTTGCCCGATATGGAAAACCCCATCCCAGAGCGGTGCGAGAAGAGTGGCAAAGATATACTCCCCGGCCACCTTGCCATCGACTACATCGAGCAGCACGAAGGGCAGTTTGCCTTCGAGATTAAGCGACTGTATCCGCTGAAATATGGAAAAAAGGTCGTCAATCTTCCGAAAAGAGGCGACATAATACTCGAGGAATTCGGTATCCCCGGAAATTTGTTTGGATAACTCCTTCACCAGAAAAGATTTGCCACTTCCGGGATTAGCTGCCAGCAGCAGGTTAAGCGGCCGAGACGGCTTCTCACGGCCAACATAGGTGGTGACCGTACGTTCCAGGGCGCTCAATTCTTTTTTGAATCCTTCAGTGCAGGTGACATAACGACCAATCGTGCCACCCGGTGTGAGCTGCTCATCAGCCAGAGTGGCTGAGTCCGCAGCCTCGAGGCCATCGCTTTGCTGCTCAAGCCAGATTTCTCTCAGGCGCTGCAACAACCACTCGTTCTCTCGTTGCACCAGAATGAGCGCTGGGTCCATGGGGCATCTCCAATTCAGTCAAAGAGAAATGAGTACAATATTAGATTAACCACTTTGGTCTGTTGCTCTTGAACTATTTTAAAAACGCCAGCGAATTTTTCGGACAGTTATTGACACAATTGAAACAGCGCAGACATTCAATAGAGGGCACAGGTGAGGTTCCAGTTTCAATTTTATAATCTCCTGGATAGGTATCAACCGGGCAAACTTTTCTGCACAGCCCGCATTCGACACAGGAATCATCAACGGTCAGCAAATAAGTGTTTTTGCTTGCCACTCCCTGGAGAGAACCCATAGGACAGAGAATGCACCAGACCCTTGCTTTGAAGTAGATTCCCAGGCCGATAGCGATGCCCATGGAGACTACCCACATGGTTCTGAACACATTACCGGTGGCTTCCGCGTCTCCCCAGGCTGCCCAGAGACGAGAAGACATGAAACCCATCATGATTACGAAAACAAACCAACGGAACCAGGAGGTCTTGTAAATTGGGGGAATAGGACGCTGAAAGCTTATCTTGGTCAGCACCCGCTCATGAAAGGCACCCATTGGGCAGAGCCAGCCACAGTAAAATCTTCCCCTCTGGCTGGAGAGGATCATAAATAGCGTAATCATGCCGACGACCGTAAAACCGATTTTGGGGTAAAAGTATCCCCCAATGATGACGAAAGGCAGCAGCAAAGCCATGCTGATCTGAATCGGCTTACGACAGCAGATCTCCTGAAATTTTGATTTTCTATTTTTTTTATTCATTGCAAATGGTCAATGTGAGGCCTTAATCTTTTCTTGGTTGTCCTTCCTACAGCCCTGTCTGAGGAGGAATCCCAGCTATTTTAGCACCCGCACTATACTGGCTGGTTTAGTTGGAGTAAATAGTCTGACAGTGATCAAAGCGAAAATAATTATGGAGCAAAAGATGGCAGGGGGAAAGGTGTATCAAAGGAGCCATTTGTTTGATATTTAAAGGTTTAAAGCAATGGTGAGGCCAATCGAGCAATCCGCGCTGCTACTTTTTTGGGCAATCCGAGCTTAGCAAAATAGTCGGGCTCAACCAGAATACTATGCTCGAAATCGGTTTCCAGGACACGGCTCACCTCTTCAACGAACCTCGCGTCAGCGATCAGGGCGGTCGCCTCGAAATTCAGATAGAGTGAACGGTTGTCCAGATTGACGGTGCCGATTCCGGCCAGCCAGTCGTCGGCTATAAGCACTTTCTGATGCAGAAATTTTTCCTGGTAACGGTATATTTTGACCCCGAATTTTTTCATATCCTCATAGTAGGTCAATGAAGCCAGCTCAACGAAGTAGTGATCCGCCTTGCCAGGAATAAGGATACGGACATCGACGCCGCGCAGCGAGGCGCTCTGCAGGGCACGGACCATGATATCATCAGGCACAAAATATGGACTGGTGATCCACAACCGATGCTTGGCGTTATGAACAATGGCTGAAAACAGCACACTGCAGTCAAAAAAGCTATCGGCCGGCCCAGTCTTTAAAATGGCAGCAGAGTAGTTCTGCTCATCATAGCGGAAGACAGTGCTGCTGAATTCAGGGATCTCACGGGTGGCCCAGAACCAGTCTTTCAAAAAAGCGAGCTGTATCTGCTGGACCGCCGGGCCGTAGATTCTTAGGTGGGTGTCTCTGAAGTCCAGATATTCATCGGCAAGGTTATGACCGCCTATAAAGCCTATGTTCCCATCAACTATCAGAAGCTTTCTGTGATTGCGAAAATTAATCTGGAATCGGTTTAGACGTCCCTGGGTTGTTTTGAACCCCGAAACCTGGATTGATGCAGCTTTCAATTCGCCTAGATACGAAAGGGGCAGCTTCAGGCAGCCGATTTCATCAAAGAGGAAAAAGACCCGGATTCCCTGATTGGCCTTGCGTATCAGAAGCTCTTTCAGGCGCTGGCTGACGGTCCCGTCCTTGACGATATAGAAC
>JARFQM010000239.1 GCA_029287755.1 Desulfofustis sp.
ACTCTGCGTTATGCTCAAAATTTTATCCTCGGAATATCAATCATATGCCTGTGGTAAAATTTCTCGCATGGTTTGATTTTGAACGACAATCTCAGTTTTGCACAAGGCTCTTATTTTCTGGGAATCCTATTGCAGTTCAATTCCAGCACCTTGAGCCGCGTCAGCGATATGATCTACGAAGAGTGCGGCGAAATCGTTGTTGAGGCCCAGACCTTCAAGCTTTGCTTCTACCGTATATCCTTCGCTGGTCAGGATGGACTTCCACGAGTCCACTTCAGGGCCTGCCATATCGTTCACTGCATGATTGCCGGCAACGATCATGAAAGGTTTCAGGATTATCTTTTTATTCGGCTCATCCTGCAGCCTTGCAAGGAGGTCATCGAGTGCTGGAGCGCCTTCGACGACGCCAATAAATGTTTTGATATCCGGATACATGTTTCTCATCTTCTTCTCGGTCTCGGCATAAATGCCTGTAGACCAGTACTCGTTGCCGTGACCCATGTATACCAGAGAGGCGTCTGCATTTCTGGCGTCTTCGGCATCTCTGGCGAGGGTTTTGCACACCGCCTCAACATCCTCATGATACGGATGCTGGTCGCCCGGCATGCCAAGCGCCGGCCTGCCCATAACGATCCTGTCGATCGGCTTCCAGCGCGGCTTCATGGTTCGTATTGAGGCGAGTCCATTGACATATTGGCTGAGATCATGCGATTGTTCCATGAAAAACATATGGGTGGGTTGTACGATGATATTGGTATAGCCATCCTCGAGCAGGTCACCGACGGTGGCAATGAAATTTTTCACATACAGCACTTCTTCAGGTATGCCCTGTGAAATCCACTTGTCAGCCTCTGCCTGGCGTTCTTTCCAGATTGAGCGAATGATGTTTGAGGTAAAGGTGGTCCGCACCTCGGTACCCGGATAGGCCTGTCTCACGGTGTCGGTGATATTGGTGATGGCCCCGACAGCTTCGGGCACGGTGGTGCCGAAACTGGCAACAATAATGGCATTCTTCCCACTCCCGGGTTTTTTCATTGAGCCGGAACCGAGGGCCCCGTTGATTGACAATAACAGCACCAGCATGACCAGACATAAAACTTTGCCCATGGATTTCATACCTATTGCTCCCCTGTTCTGGCCTGCAACGAAAAATCCCAGACCATTGTCGTACATGATCCGGGATGCCCTGTTATCTCGTATCGTTGTGAATCTCTTTTGCCAAAAAGAAATTCACCCGTCTTTCAGGCAGGTCTTCTGACTTCCCCCGCTTTCAAACGGCCTTCCCACTTGGACAGCAGTGGCACGAGATGTTGAAAGCGCTCTCCTAGTCAGGCAGCCGAAGAGCTGCGCAGATGAGGAGCAGGATTACAGCGGCGGGCCCGTTCCGGATTCGCACCGGATTCCCTTTTCACCACCGTGGTGGAACCTGAAATCGGTTAAGGTTTACCGACATAGCGAGTCGCTGTCAATGAATTTGTCAGGCATCTGAGGTTGAACATTTTTGTTATCTATCTCTAAAATAACAGCGAATGCCGCAGCGTGGCAGTAGGTGAGGCAGAACAGCAAGTGCTGGACTGGACGCAGGTCACGCTGTATGGATTCTCATGGGTAGACAGTAGGACACCAACATTAAAGGGGGATTAATCGAACGTGATATGTGTGCATTGTTGGGAAATACTAGTGGATCGGCAGTGTCGATCAACACAGCCAATGGTGAGGTGCTCAGAGAGGCTGTTTATGGGGAGAGATCATGGGTTCAGGATCTGAATTCGCTGGGTTTCAGGCTGGGGATAGCGACCGAGAAGGTCGAGCCGACCCCGGGTTCGCTTTCGGCCCTGATTTCTCCATGGTGGGCGAGGGCGATCGAACGGGCGATACTGAGGCCCAGACCGGAGCCTTTACTGTGTTGCCGGCGCGCCTGAGGTGCTCGATGAAATCTGTCGAATATCTTGTCGGCTTCTTCAGCACCGAAACCTGGGCCTGAATCTTGCACGCGAATCACCGCTTGCTCAGCAATTTTCTCCACGGACACGCTGACCTGACCGCCGGCAGGAGTGTATTTGATGCCATTGTCTATGAGGTTCATCAGCATCCTCTGCAGCTGCAGTTCATCGCCATCCACGACCACTGAATCGAGAAGCGCATGATGCAGGTCTATCCCATGCTGCCGGGCGAGGGGCTGCAATTGATCGCAGAGCTGGTGGGAAAGCTGCGCCATATCAACAGGCTGGAGATCGAGTCTGAGAGCGCCGACATCGGCACGGGCGAGCAGCAGCAACCCTTCAACGAGCTTGTTGATCCGGTCAATCTCTTCGAGACAGGAATTGAGCACTTGTTCATATTCAGCCGGGCTGCGCTGCCTGAGCAGGGCCACCTCGATTTCTCCTTTGAGAATGGTCAGCGGGGTCTGCAGTTCGTGTGAGGCATCGGCGCTGAAGCGGCGCATTTCTTGGACGGAGCCGTCGATTCGATCGAGCATGTCATTAATTGTCCGGGCCAACCTATCCAGTTCATCGTCGCTGCCGCTCACCCCCAGGCGCTGGCTCAGGTGCTCGGCACTGATCCTGTTGGCGGTGCGGGTCATGGAGTCGATGGGGCGCAGGAACCGGCCCGCCAGGAGCCAGCCTCCCCCTCCAGAAAACAGCAGGGTGATGGGCAGCAGGCCGGCCATGATCAGCAGAAAGCGTTTCTTGGTCTCCTGCATGTTCTCGAGCGACATTCCCACTCGCACCACATTGACCACGCGCCCGTTGTCGACAACGGGTGTGGTAAGCACTCGCAATGCCGGGCTGTTTTCTCCTTCGATGGTCTCGAACACCTGCTTTCCCTTAGCTGCCGCTTCAAGAGCTGACTCACTCAGCGGCACTTCGAGCAGGGACTTGTCCCTGCTCTCTCCCCGCTGACGCTGACCCGAGAGGTTGAAAAAATCGATGTGACGTTCGAGCGGCGAGAATCCGAAGAACTGTCGGAAAATGTCGTCAATCTCAGCCGGAAGTATGGTATCGGTTCTGCGCTCTACGGTGGTTTTCAGCACGTCGGCAATGCCCCTGAGTGCGTAGTCGATATCTCGATTGAGACTGTAGCTCAGCAGGCCATAGCTGAGGCCGCCGAGCAGAAGGCAGGTCAGGGTAAGCAACCCTGTATACCAGAAGGTCAGTTTCAAGCGTATGGAGCGAACCAGCATGGATTACTCCTCCCTCATGACATATCCGGTTCCCCGGATAGTATGTAGAAGCTTTGGATGATAGGGAGCGTCGATTTTTTTTCTCAGATAGGCGATATAGACATCCACCACATTGGTCTCGGCCTCATAATCGTAATCCCAGGCATGATTTATGATCATTGACCGGGTCAGAACCCGTCCAACATTGCGCAAGAAATACTCGAGGATGGTAAACTCCTTGGAGGTGAGCTCGATGCGGTTGCCGCCCCTGAACACCTGGCGCGAGGCAGGATCGAGAGAGAGATCGGCCAGGCTGAGGACCGGCGATTTGCTCTCTGAGTGGCGGCGCAGCAGAGCCCGGACCCTGGCCAGGAGTTCCTCGAAGGAAAACGGTTTGGAGAGGTAGTCGTCGGCCCCGGTATCGAGACCGATGACCTTGTCTTCGATGGTTGCCCTGACGGTCAGCAGCAACACCGGGGTGACCACTTTTTTCCCCCGAATCTGACCAAGGACGGTGAGCCCATCGATTTCCGGGAGATTGATGTCGAGAATGAGCAGATCATGAATCTGGTCAAGAGCCATGGCCAGGCCGGTTTTGCCGTCAGAGGCTAAATCGACGGCATAGCCGTGTTCTTCCAGCCCTTTCTTGATAAAACTTGCTACTTTTTTCTCATCTTCTACGAGCAGTACTCGCATCATCGCCACCATCAATTGGTATGAGTGATCACCCAGTCTAACGCACGTTCCTCGAGAAGAGAATAGAAGGGGTTGTGGCGAAGACGTATGAAATGGTCCGCCGGGATTCTTAAGAGGCCCCGTTCACCCTTTACCGTCATCTGGCCGAGGAAAAGATGCTTTTCATCAGCCGGTGGGCTCATTCCGTAAAGCGGATCATCCGGGGCGAAAGGCAGGGCCACGTGGGACAGGGAAAAAACGCCTGCCGGCCACCTCATATCAACAATTGGGGTATCGCTTACGGTGCTGGACAAGGAGGGTGATCTGTGCAGCAGAACAGCCCGGGTATCGGGCGATCTATTGGTGAGCAGAGTCACTGCCGCCGGCAGCGTCTCATCTTTGATAAGCCCGGCGGAACTATCTGCTTTGGCTGAGGAAATCAGCGCGGACTTGGCCGCCAGTCGATTTATGTCGAAGAGCAGGAGTTCGTGACCGTAATCACCCAGGGGCCGGAGCAGATTTTCCACCACCGCCCTGTTGGAGACGGTGGCATCGATGGCCGATTTACAGACGAGCACCGGAGGAAAGCGATCAGTCTGCCCAGCGTGTGCGAGTCGGGATATCCTTTGAACCACAGAGCTGGTCAGACGATATACCTGGGTTCCGGCGCTGGTGGCAAAGGAGTTGTATTTATAAGGGTCAAACTCAGGTTCGATGGACAACCAGGCGAGTTGGCCGAGACCAGGAAGATGCGACAGCCAGTTTTTGACCACCGCCAGTCTTGCCGCCGGGTGAACGCCGATGGCCGGTGAAATGAGAATCAGACTGGCCGGGAGCGGTGTGCCCTTCGCCTGCATCGTATTCAGCGCATAATTCAGTGCCAGCGGGGCGCCGGTGGAGTAGCCGACCAGGTGAATCGGCCGTTGCCCGGTTTTTTCCAGGAGGTGGGATGCGGCCAATCCCACGGCGGCGTCCATATCTTCCCAACTGACATATTTTAAGGCGGAAGGTATTGTTCCGTGACCCGGCAGACGCAGGCCAAGCACCCAGAAATTTCGGCTGTGCAGGGAAAGAGCCAGCTTCCGCAGACTATAGGGGGAGTCCGACATGCCATGCAGGAGCAGTGCGCCTCCGACGGGCTGGGTGACCGGCAACTCAAAACTCATGTTCCAGTTGGGACTGAACTGCTCGGGGTTGGCAACGCTGCCTGAGCTGTAGCGGACCAGTTCAAAACCGGGACCGGTAGCCGTCTTGCTGGTTATTTTTTCTGCCATCTCGGCCAAGAGTCGCTCTTCCAGCAGGCGATAATCAGCGAACGATCGAATTTCATCCAATTTCCCCCTGCTGAACTCCTCCTCGAGCCGTTCGCTATGCCAGAGCTCCAGGTCGTCCGGCGGTTCTGCCAGGAGCAGATAAAAGAGAGCACACCCTGCCACTGCGAACAGCAGCAGTCTGCCCGGGCGCATGAGCGTGGGTTTTTTCTCGGCTCCGGTCTGTTTCATCTTCTGTTCACCTTATCAGGGGAGATCTGCAGCTCCGTCAGAGGCCAATTCCATTATCGGTCAATAGCTCTTATCCTTTATCGGGCCTGGGTGAGCACAGAATATACCCGGCCTGCTGCCCCCTGAACGCGGTACTCTGAACGGCTCATAACCTGGTTTTCATGCAGCAGCCGCAAAAATAAATCATCAAAAAATTCAGGAGTTTCAAGGCTGAAATTATGGAAATTCCTGGTCCTGTTAATGGGCGTCACATCGACCAGAGTCATTAAATCATCTCCAGGGCTGAGCAGATCGTAGAGTGCTGTCGCCTCCTCAGATTGATCAAGGCCTTGGTTTCTGGGATTAAGGGTCGATTGCCCGAGGCGTCGTTCCCGATTTATCAGCCTGCTCATGAGAAGGGCCCTGTCGTTTGAGGACACATAGGTGGTGAAGTGCTTCGTCAATTGATCGACTTTTTCCCTGAAGAGCTGGTCCAGAAGCGATACATCGACATCGGGAGCGGTGAGGACAACGTGACCAATTTTCAAGGCGCGGTCTGCCAACTGGTTTTCGTCCGCAAGGTCCTTGAGGGCATGGACCACAACCTGGGCTCCCATACTGTTGGCCAGCAGCCAGAGTCGTTCTGGTTGGACTTCAGTGAGAATGATCCGCAAGAGATCGGCCAATTCGGCTCCGGATGCTGAGGCGATGCTCTGGGCCTGGCGATAACCACGCAGGGTCGAGCCCTGGTTTCCCGGCCAGTCAAACACGAGATGCGGGGTGTTGATATCGAGTACATGGGAGAGAAAGGCCGTTTTACGCAGGGCCGAGGGGAATTGTTCTCTGAATCCATTGACACTGATAAGCAGCGATCGATGGGGCGAATCATTCACCTGCTGGGTCAATTGGCTGACAAGCTCTTCTTCTGAGGTCTTTTGGGTGTGCAGAATCTGGATTTCTTCATTCTGGAACCAGTCGGTGGGGTTGATGATCATACCGAGCCCGAGATGGGGTTCGATTGTCGTGTCGAAAAAACCGTAAGACATCTCTTTTTGTCGCTGGCTGCCAAACTGATTTTCCGGGGCAAGGGTTTCATTTGCAATGGTGCGGTTGGTGGCGAAGAAAAAGCGGAAGGCGCCATTTTCTTTCTGCAAGGAGACTGCCAGTCTCCTGAACGCGAACGATTCGGCCCGTTCGAGTGCCAACCTGGTTGGCCGATAAAAAAAGGCTGCCGCAAGAGTGAGAAATAGCACCACGACGCCAGCTATTATGAACGATCTCTTTTTCCAGCGTGTCATCTATGCTCCCGTGATCTGCAGTGTCCCCTCCGGCATCATGATTGCGGCGAGTCTGAATTGTGCAGACGCTCGATGATAATGGGCAGCGCCGGAGGGATGCGTTCGCTGTTGTTGGTGACATTTCGAATCATCGACAGGTGTGTCCCCTTTACCGTCAGGTGCGGTATACCTGGCAGCCTGGTCGACTCGACGGAAACCAGGCCGTCACCCAGACCATCGGTCATGGACGACAGCAAAGACCAGACGGTGTCCAGATCATCTGCTTCAATCCCCGGTAATTTTTCGGAATAGCTCGACAGCAGGGCGTTCAAATCTTCCTGGTTCCAGGGGCTCGTTACGCCGGCAATGATTAGCTGCTCAATATTTTCCAGAGAAGGCCGGCCGTTTAATTCTTGCAGAAAACTACTGCCGGGAAGCAGGTCGATTTTTGCTTCGCCGGCACCGTCAAAAACAAAATTCAGCCAGCCGGTCTGGCCCTTGAGAAGGCGGACGAGGTGGTCGCGCACTTCAGAGAAAAGGCGCAGCTTGACCATGGAGGACCCGTGATTAGGAGTGCCAACCATGATGAGCAGGTCAACCCTGGGAACCATCTGCCGCTGCAGCGAAGCCTGGTAATCAATGGTTTCGCTGGTTAAGAGTTCTCTGGAAATAAGACCTCCCATGCTGTGGGCAACTATGGCGATCTGCGCTATATCTTTTGATCTCAGTTTCTGCAGTTCCTCAAAAAACAACACTGCAGATTCTCTCAGCGGCTGGTCGTTCGGATATTCGAACTGCCAGACATCATAGCCTTCTTGCACCAGCGCCGGGGTGAGCTCCTGCCATACCTTGCCGGGATCATCCAAACCGTGGATCAGGACCACCGACCGCTGGCGCTGAGCCCCTTTGCCGATTGCGCCAGGCTCCGCGCCGTAATGAAACAGCCCTATTGTTTCGGAGTACTTTTCCTGGTGGTCGGGAAACGCTTCTTTGACGGCGGTGCGAACGGTGCTGCGCAGCTCTTTCTCTTCGGTCCGGTAGAGGTGGGTGACTAATTGATAGATGCCCAGCAGCAGGAGTATGCAGAAAAGTATTCTATAGATCAATGCAATGACGTCGCTTGTCAACAACCGATAGGGTAATAAAAGCAGTCACGAGTATTTCTCGTTGCCAGGTTTCTCTTTGCCTAACTATATGGTCGTAAACGATCTAATCAAGTATTTTTAGGTGTTTACCTGGCGGTGACAGATAATTCTTCGAGCTGTCGAGAGTGTCTTGTTGCCCACCCGACATCTCTGCCGAGGATGGTGCACTGAGGCAGGATCCTGGGCCCGCTGCAGGTCAGACGATCAGTTGCTCACCGCGCACACCGAGGCGGTGCCGTCCAGATCCTGGCGTCCGAGGTAACTCTCGATGATGTCTGCCATCCAGGCCTGTTTCTTGTTGCAATGATCAGCGGACCAGAGCCAGTGAATCGAAGGGGCAAAGCTCGGATCAAGACAGATGTCACGCTCCACAGTGGGGGGCCGTAAGATTGACAAGAGCTCCTCCGTGGTGGGTAGCCGCCAGGTCGATATTTCCTGAAATCTCTGCTCGTTGAGATAGTCAACGTAGGTGTGGGCCTGGTGCCAGTCCAGGGTGTAGCCCGAGCCCTGCCGTTGCCAGTGCAGACCGGTATGTGGGTCATAGAGTCTCAAGGGGCTGACGATCTGGAGCTGGTGGTCATGAAAGCGCCGCGGGCGAAAGAGGCTGTCGAGCTGCAGCTCCTGCCTGATGTCTTTGTACATGAGTCTGACTGGTTTCGATCTGGGGCTCACCTCCGAGCGTTTCGGGTCCTGCTCCGTGGGACGATACCAGCGGCAGGTTGCAGCTGAATCGCTCTGCCATTCATCGAAGACGTCTTCCAACTGCAGGCGCATCTCCTGGGCGCTGGCAAATCTATCAGCCGGTGTCGAAGCCAGTGCTGTGGCTAAAAACTGGTCCCAGGCAGCGCTTAAATCCGGGTTAAAGCGACTGGGCGGCTTGATCCCTCCCTTTTTTAGTTCAACCAGTTTGCCGGTGAGCATCCGGTACATCAGAACGCCTGCGCTGAACAGGTCGGCGCGGCCATCGGCCTTCTCCGGGGCGGCCATCTGTTCCGGGGCGGCGTAATAGGGCGAGCCCACCTGCATACCAGGAATGGCCAACGATTCCTCGCCACGGACACGGGACAGGCCAAAGTCAATGATCTTTACCCGGTCATCGTTGGTGATCATCATGTTGTAGGGTTTGATGTCGCGGTGAACCACCCCGGCAAAATGGAGCCGCTCCAGCCCTTTGAGCAGCTGGCATAAATACATGTAGGAGCGCGGAATACTGATGACCCGGGTGTCCTCTTCGACCTTATAGGCCTCGCCGATGAAATCGCCGATGGAATGCGAAAAATATTCCAGAACCATGAATGGGGTGTCATCATCGAGGTCTGCATCGATCACCTTGGCGACATGATCATGGGTTATGGCGCCCATGGTTCTGGCCTCTTCGATAAACAGCTCCTTGAGCTTCTGCCAGCCGACCAGATCCTCGAAAATCTCATCACGCGGCTTCAGCACTTTGAGGGCAACGATGCGCTCGGTGATCGGGGACCGGGCCTTGTAGACCGTGCTCATTCCCCCACGGCCGAGGCGGCCGCAAATCTCGTACCTGCCTATGTGGTTCATTGCTGTCTCACTGCTGGTGCCGGGCGGTGAACGGCCGTTTGCCCAACTGTTGCCACCCTGAAGCTGGTGTGAGCTCTACTTGAAAGAAGGGCAAATGCAGATGGCATAGGCTTTGGGGAATCCCCTGGCTACTATTTTCTCAGCCGTCAGATGGGCCGGGTAGGAAACACCCCGTACCTGAAGCGTCCCATCCCTGCTGTCCCAGAGCACGTATTTAGCTTTACCGTTGCCGTCCCGCGGG
>JARFQM010000256.1 GCA_029287755.1 Desulfofustis sp.
CGCTGGCTGGCGGAGTCTGACGAGGCACTCGAGTGGCAGAAGAAAGCTGTGATCAGCGCTCCGGAGTTGCACAGGAAACTGCTTGCGGCGAACTGATCATGTTGCGAGAGCCGGATGTCGAGGTCATGGCTCAACAGCCGGTAGATGCCTTCGGTGTAATGCCCAGCGCCTGCAACAATGCGGCTTTTTTTGGCGCCAGCAGTGACTCTGTTTCTGCGAATGAGCGCTTGGGCTCACTCGATCTGGTTTTTCTCGATCTGACATAGGATACCGGCCCGAACGGAATCGCGGTTCCCTGGTTAGCCCGATCTACCGCCGAGGGATTTCACCACCCGCACCAGTGCAGGATCATCGGGGTCGGGTGCACGGGAGAAACCGAGATGCGCTGCCAGGGCCAGCATCGGCAGGTTCTCTGCGAGTACCACGCCTTCGAGCTGCGTCAGGCCGGCCACGGAGGCCGCCACGGTAATACCCCGCATCAGTTGGCTGGCGATGCCACGACCCTGCCATTCGTCTGCCACCACCACTGCGAATTCGGCGCTGCCGGCATCTTCCGTCGGCGCATAGCGGGCGACGCCGATCTGTTTCTCGCCAGCGTCCGCCCGGATGGTGGCGATCAGGGCATAGCTCGCCGGGAACCGGGGATTGGTCAATTCCTCCAACATGAAAGGTGGTAGCCGCGTCAGCCCCGAGAAGAAGCGAAGATAGCGGGACCGGTCCGACAGTGAAGAAACGAAGGCCTGCTCCATGGCCGCGTCTTCGGGCCGCATCATGCGCAGGGTAACCGGTGTCCCGTCCTCGAGTTCCATGGTGCCGGGGGGAGCGACCGGCAGAGCGGTCGAGCCCGGGAGCAGCTCCGCGAGCCGGGCGAACAGATAGGCGGCTACCAGCGGCCGGTCCACGACGTCTGCCGCCCCGGCCTCACGCGCTGCCTTGCGGAGGGCGTCATCGGGTTTATCTGCCAGCAGGACCACCGGGAAAGCGTGCCCGGCTGCCCTCACCCGCTCGAGCTGGGCCAGGCCGTGACCATCCGCCAGCCGCTCGGACAATAACAGGCAGCGATTCTCTCCCTGTGTGGCTGAAAGGTCATCGAGCAGCCCGTCCCCGGTACTGGCCGGATGCACAGTAATCCCATAGCAGCCCAGGAGGGTCGCCAGCGCCCCGGTCATGATCTCGTCGGGGTCTGCCACGTGAACGATGGTCGCAGTTGCCATGGACAGAGCCGGTCTCGGATGGTTGACAGGTATCGGCTCGGGCGCAGTCACCCGGCCAATGCAACCGGGATTATAGCATCCGCAGACACCCTCTCCGAGGAGACACCCGATCAGATGGGAAATTTTCAAAAAGTAGCATTAATGCTTACCCATTCAGAAGTTCCGCGCAATAATCGAATCAAGGGCTATCTGACACCCCGCTAAAGACCCATGGAGAACCGCAATGAATAAGATCCTCCAGAAAAGGCGCGCCGTGCGCGATATCGATAATTACCTGGAGATGGCGCGAACGATGGATGATCAGGATCTTGCCGACACCCTGATTATCGCCCTCCAGATCCGGAATAACGTCGTTCGTCTGGGCAAAGGCGACCTGATGCGCCCCTGGAGAGCAATTGCCGTCAACCCGGATCTGCCGCTGCAGATCGACCAGGCGATCAGCCACTGGCATGCACAGGGTGACCTGTTCTCCATGACCAGGGCGTATGGCGCCCTGCTGTGGTCGCATTCGCTGCAGGCGGTGACGCACGCTGACATAAGGGTCAGAGCACGAGCGCTGTGGGGCGAGTTCGCGAGGGCCTTTCCGCACCTCGGCGGGCGCGCCACATTCCCCGAGGGCCTGGACCCCTCGATAGTCGAGGAGAGGCCAACCATTTGGGAGAATTTCCGACAAATGCCTCGGTTCGGTACCAGGTTCAGAACTCAGCAGCCACCGTCATGGCTGGACGCACCTGTGCCTGGCGAATTACTAGCTCAAGCTGCCCCCGGCAACTGATACAGTCCGCGACAATGCTCCTGGCGGTGGAGTCAGTCTCAGTAGGGATTCTGTCTTGAAAAGGGTAATTCAGGTCGGTTTCGATCTTATCCATGCCGGCTCTCTTCGGCAGTCGAGAACGGCACAGACCAGCGCAGTGTCTTCAGAATATTTGTAATACACGGCAAAAGGGAATCGGGACACCAGCAGGCGATGATAATCCCCGAAATAGAGGGGATGGACGCCGGCATTGCCCGCTAGCGCGTCAATCTCTCAGTATACTGATTCAAGGAAATAAGTACCGATACCAGCGGATTGCTTTTCGTAGAAATAATAACCGTCGACCAGATCCTTACGGGCGGATTCCAGTACCCTGATTTTCACTGCAGTTCGTCAGAAATCCTTTTCTTTGCGGTTTCCCAGTCCATTACTTCGTCTTTACCGGCCAGAACCGCTGCTTGTCTATCCGCCAGCACGTTTCCGTGCCAATCGGGGGATAATGTACTGCCAGCCGTATCACAGAGATCATCCCAAATGGATTCCATAATCCGGATTTTCTCCTCGGCTGACATTTGCTTGAGAGGCAATGTGATAGACATATCTTACCATCTTTCAACGCCGGCTAACCGGCCAAAACCATGGTTTAATATTAACGCAAACCTGTTTACAAGCGTACTCTCCTGAACACCAATATCAAACAAATCTGATCGGTTTTCAGCCGCCAGATTACCCTGAGTTGAAGACGATTGGGGCGCCGGATAATGTGGTCTCGGGGTATTTACTATGGGACGGCACCCCTACTCCGGAGACGATTTCCGCTAGTGACTGCCTGGAGGTCGATTGATCAGCCCTTGGGGCCGTCCGAGTGACTTTTGACTACAGACATTAAATCATGTAATTTGCATGTTTATCACATGCAAACAGGTCGTCAACATGGCAAAAATGATTCAGGTGCGGAATGTGCCCGATTCAATCCATCGTGCGCTCAAAGCCAAAGCGGCGCTCGCGGGTAAGAGTCTGAGCGATTGGATCCTCGAAGAGCTCGAAGCCCTTGCGACCCTGCCAACTGAGGAGGAGTTGCTCGAGCGGCTACGGGAAGCAGAACCGTTCGCAATGAAGCGTTCATCCGCGAAAATAATTCGCAAGGACCGTGACGCCGCATGAGCCGCGTTCTGGTAACGGACGCTTCGGTGGTCGTAGACCTGCTGGCGCGGTTCGCCGCGGAGCCGATCGAGACGGCACTGTTCGGAGGCCGCGGTCAGCTTGTCGCGCCCGAACTCCTGGACATCGAAGTGCTGCACACCTTGAGGAAACTTGAAACAACGGAGGCGATTCCGGCCAGTCGCCGAGCACGCGTGCTCGACGACTTTCGAGCGTTACCCATTCGGCGGTTCCGCCACGCCTTACTGTGGCAAGACGTCTGGCAGTTGAGACGGAACCTCACAGCATACGACGCCTGCTACGTAGCACTGGCCCGTCAATTGGAGGCAACCCTGGTTACCCGAGACGAGCGGATTGCTCGGGCTCCGGGCATGGGCATCAATGTCGAGGTGGTATGAAGTAGCGCTTTCTCGTCAGGTTGTCAGGAAAGAACGGCGCCACTATCAAGCGCCAGCGGCTCGGCCATCGCACCGCGACTCAAATTAAACTGCCTCCGGGAAAACCGGCGCGGTTCTTTTGCCGGTATTCTTAAATACACAGGCAAACCGAAATCTCTCCAAGACATGGAAGCTGCTATCAAGAAGGGCGCCAAAGAATCCACATGATCGCGGTCGACACAAATGTCATCGTCCGGTTCCTGACCGAAGACGACAAATCCCAGTATCAGAAATCGGTGAGTCTATTCCGTCGCCATGACATCTTCATCAGCACCACAGTCCTGCAGGAAACCGAATGGGTCCTCCGCTACAGCTACCGATTCAACAGACGCGACATCAATAACGCGCTGCTAAGCCTCGCTGGATTGGAGAATGTCTGTATCGATAAACCCACGGTGCTCACGCAAGCGCTGGATTGGCATGCCCAGGGGCTGGATTTCTCAAATGCGCTCCATCTGTCTCACACTGCTCGGGATAATCCTTTTTATACGTTCGATCAGAAACTTATCTCAACCGCCAGCAAGGTTACGTCCTATACGTTGAGGAAACCGTAATTCCGGCCTTCATGCATCGAACGCAGTCTACCTTAATGGGGAAGAGCCGAAAAAACGATAATGCTTGTAAAATCACATAGATGGATGGCGGAGATGGCAGTCTCAGCAGGGATTGTCTCCAGGTATTTCCCTGAAGGCGGGAAATCTACAGGGAAAATTTCAAACTTCAGGCCCGTTACAACCGCCCCACCCTACGTCACCGCCTATATTCGATAGAATTTTCGCCAAAACTGGTCATTCTTGCCAAGGATTAACAGGGAAATATCAGGGAATCACATATTTCTAAGAAAGATCCACGCAAAGCCGGCTGCTGCACTGCCCACCACCCCGTCATCTCCAACTGACTCGAGTAAGAACTCATGCAGCGGCATTCTTTTTGGGCCGAGTAGCCGACTTTTTCTCGGATACCGCAGGCGCCTTCTTTTTAGCCGCTTTGTTAGAAGGTCGTTTAGCCGCCTTGTTGCTC